>JBAQMM010000140.1:0-8840 GCA_049302815.1 Anaerolineaceae bacterium
ATGCTGCCGTTACCCGCCGCCGCTCCGATGGCGATCCCGGTATGGACGGCTGGTACCCACACCAGCGCATGGATTTGAAAGCAGCTTTGGATGCCTACACCATCAATCCTGCCATCGCCAACGGCAAGGAAATGCTGCTGGGTCGGATCGCACCCGGGTTCAAAGCCGACCTGATCGTCCTACCTTGCGATCCTTTCCGTCAGGATCCCCAGGACCTGTGGAAAATCCTGCCCGATCTGACCCTGGTGGATGGGCGGATCGCCTACCAAAGGTGAGGTTATTTTTTACCTGTTTATGGAAAATATTACCTGTGAGTTTCCCCATTGCTTTACCCCTTTTATGATTTATTTCCAGCTAATTTCTCGGTGGATGGGGACGTACTGATCCATGAATATCAAAATAGTCCCGGCAACCCAACTTTCACATTCAGAAGTAATCACCTTCCTTAACGCTGATAACCTGTCCTTCCGTCATTTGGACTGGCTCACGCCCATCGACCGGATTTCTCAACCGGGTTGCTTTGCCCTTGTCAGCGGTCAGGAATTGCGCGCGCTGCTTTCCTGCGAACCTGAAAACCCCCAGACAGCCTGGTTGCGTCTCTTTGCCTCGTTCAGGGACGGCAACCATGCCAGGTATTTTTCACTTTTATTGGCTGAAGCCCAAGGATATTTACGGTCGCTTGACATTCCAAATCTGTACGCGCTTGCCCTGCATGGGTGGCTTGAAACCCTGCTGAAATCAGTTGGATTTCAAGTGGACAATCATATCGTGACGCTGATGCGTCGGACCGAATCCCTCCCCCAGTGCGTCTTCCAGCCTGACATTATCATCCGACTGATGACCGCCCGTGATCTTGGCGAACTGCAGCTTGTGGACCAGGCGTCATTTCCGCCAGCCTGGCAGTTAAACCCTGCCAACCTGTTGAAATCTTATCAGGCTTCCTTTCACAGCACCGTCGCGCTCCACCAAGGTCAACTGATTGGCTACCAGATCACCACGTCGACCTTTACCACCGCCCATCTGGCACGTCTGGCGGTCCTGCCCAAATTCCAGGGGTACCATATTGGCGAGGCTCTGTTGACCGAGATGTTGACTGATTGCCTTGAGCAAGGTATCTCAGAGATCACGGTCAACACGCAGTTGAATAACAACGCTTCACTCAACCTTTACCAAAAATTCGATTTTCGATCCGTTGATCGACCCCTGCCGGTATATAAAAACATCCTGTAATCATAACAAGCAGAGCCTGCAAGCCATTACCTGGAATCGTGAAGGATAGCTTTACTTTTCTTGATGACTATGGCAAAATCTACCCAATCTAAATAAATTAGGAGTGTGGACCATGGCAGGAATTCAATCCCAACGGGAAAAATTACGGGAGCAGCGCAAAGCCACCCAACGCAAAAAAACCATCACCTGGGGGAGCATTGTAGCAATAGTGGCTGTTGCAATTGTCATTATTACCTTTCTGCCGAAATGGACCGCCAATAAAGAATTGTTGACCAATCAATCCGGGTTTTCCATCGGGGATCCCAACGCGCCGGTCAAAGTTGAGGAATTCTCAGATTTCCGCTGCAGCCACTGCCGCGATTTTTCTGAAGACCTGGAGCCTGACTTCATTAAAAACTACGTGGATACAAACAAAGTTTATTTCACCTTTTATAATTACCCGTTCCTGGCTGACGATTCCACCGATGCAGCTGAGGCTGCCTACTGCGCGGCTGACCAGAACGCCTTCTGGCAGTACAAATCCCTGCTGTTTTCTAATAGCAGCGATCAAAACGCTTATTCAGAGACCAACTTGATCAGCTATGCCAAACTGTTGGGGCTGGATATAGATAAGTTCACATCCTGCCTGCAGACTGACCAGCACCTGGAGGCAATCGCTGCTGACAAGGAATATGCCAAGAGCCTGGGAGTGGACTCCACCCCACAGTTTTCCGTAAATGGCACCTTGGTATTTTCGAGCGAATTGGATCAAACAGTGGAAGCGGAACTGGCAAAGTAGGCCCCCAGTCAACACACTTGTCAACGAAAAACGCTCATCTTCAAGGGTGATGAGCGTTTTTTATAGGAGCGGCAGCTGGCAGCTGGGGTCTTTCTGAGAAAGAACAATCCCTCAAATCACAGCCAAAAGTCGTTCCGGCCGCCTTCCTTTAATAAGAAATACCGAGCGCCCGGAGCACAACCACAATAATCACGGCGAAGAAGAGCGCCGGCAAAAAGCTGCCCGTTCGGATCTTCTTGATCTCAAGCAGATTGCTGATGGCGATACCTGCCAGGATGATCCCGCCTACGGCAGTCATTTCGGAGATAATCGCCTGATCGAAACCCTGCCCAACCACACGCGCCAACAAGCTGATCAGACCCTGGTAAACCAGCACAGCCAGAGCTGAGAATAACACTCCCATCCCCAGGCTGGACGCGAAAGCCATGGCTGCCAAGCCATCCAAAAGGGATTTGATCGCTAGCATCTCGAAATCTCCCGTTAAGCCATCCTGAATGGATCCCAGGATTGCCATCGGACCGATGCAGAACAGCAGTGACGTGGTAACAAAGCCGTCCACAAATCGGCGCGCGTTTGGGTCTTCAGCGTTTTCTGATCGATGGACCCTGGACTGCAGGAATTGTCCCAACCCATCCAAACGCTCCTCAATCCGCCACCATTCCCCCACGATAGTTCCCAGGATCAGGCTGCCCAAAGGGATCAAAATGTTCTCAGTTTTGGAGAAAATGAAGATGCCATAAGCCAGGGTGAACAACCCCAATGCCGCCAGCATGGTTTCCCGAAATTTGGTTGGAATGCGGCTGCCTGCCACCAATCCGATCAAACCCCCGACCAGGATGGCAGCGACGTTCAACAAGGTTCCAACCATTTTATGACAGCGTAATTATCAGATCAGGTGGAAGATTGGGCACCTGTTTCAGCCACTTCCAGTAAAAAGCACAGGGTGGACAGGCGGTTAAGGTACTGCAGGATGTCCACATCGATGGAAGCTTGAGATTGAGCCAGACCCACCACCTCGCGTTCCGCCCGCCGGACAATCGTTCGTGCCAAAGCCAGTGCACCCGAGCCGGGGGTATTCCCGGAAAGGATGAACTGTGTGGGCAGCACGATCTGCTCTTCCAACCCACTAATGGCGTTTTCCAGCCCTGCCAACACCTGGCTGATGGTTGAGGAGGTAGTTTCTGCTGCTTTATCAGCTTTCCCCCATCCCGCCAACACGGCCATGATCATTGAAAGATCTGCCTGGCAGGTGGCTAAAAGCTGCTTGTGTCCTGTATTGTGGATGAGTGATTTTGCCAGACCCAAGGCAGCGCTGGCTTCATCAACAGCGCCGAGGGCTCTGATGCGCGCATCGGTTTTGGAGACGCCTTCTTCCCCGATTAGATCGGTATGCCCTGGTAAATTATGTGGGCGGTGTTTATGTACCATGTTTTCGATCCCCGGGCAAAGATTAATTCCCGGTCGGTGTGGTTGTCGGCTCTGTCAGAGATTTACCAGCCAGAATATACCAAGTGTGGAGATTATTCAAACGGTCGGTGGGCTCGTAAATTGGTCCTATGGACACATTATAGATGGTATCTTTGACGGCATAATTGTAAATCGGGTAAAACAATGGCAGGGATGGCAGCTCGTCATGAAAGAGGACCTGGAAGTTTCGGTAGAGTTTGGTTCTCACGGTGAGGTCATTGCTCACCCGGGCTTGTTCCAGGTATTCGCTGGCTGTGCGGTTATCCCATTGGGAGTAATTCTGCCCGCTTTGGATCTGGGATTGAGCCCAAAAAGGATAAGGATCAGGGTCAGGCGTACCAGACAGATCAACGTCCATCAAGGCGGCATCATAATCGTGGGAAGCTAACTTGCCCACAATCTCATCGTAAGGGAGAGGGAGAAGATCAACTGCCACGCCAACGAATTCCCATCCCTGTTTGATGTATTCGCCAATCCGCATATGCGTCTCATCGTCCTCAACAAGCAGGGTCAATCGAATTTCAATTCCTTCGGTGGTGACCAGACTGCCCGCTTCATTAGCGGCAATTCCCTCCGTGGCGATAAGTTGTCTCGCGGCATCCGGATCGTAGTTAAATTGTCCCTGATCCGCATAAAAAGCCCAGTTGCCCGGCAGGATCGGTCCTTGTGCCAGGATGCCCTGCCCTTCCAACACACTGTCGACGATTGCCTGACGGTTGATCGCTTGTATGAGGGCTTTGCGGAAATTGGATGTTTGCAGGAATCCTTTGGCAGGGTTGTTCAGATTAAGGAAAACCATGCTCAAACGCGGTTCCCGAGTGGAAAAAAGGTTTAACCCAGGCTGTGCCAAAACTTCAGGCAGAATCTCATTGGAAACAGAAGCGATTCCATCCACTTCTCCAGCCTGAAAAGCCATCCAGGCTTCGTTTTCGTTGGGGTAATACTGGAAAACGACTTCATCGATGAAAGGTCGCCCTGCGAAATAGGTTTCGTTCGCCACCAGATCTACGCCAGTGATCACGCCGTTGTTTACCAGCATTCGGCTGAATTTGTACGGTCCTGTGCCTACTGGCGCCAAATTAAAGGGGTGATCGACCAGTTCGTCCAGCGTGAGGTTGCCCAAGAGATGCGCAGGCAAAATCTGGAAATTAAGGTAGTCCAGGAACGGGGCAAAAGCCTCTGGTAGAGTGAATTCGACCAGGGTATCCGAAACAGGGTTCACCTGGATTTCTGCCCAAAAAACGCGCAAATCTTCCGCTATGAGCGGGTTTCCACTTTGGAGGAGAGAGACCGTATAGACAATATCCTGAGTGGTCACAGGTGTGCCATCATGCCAATAAAGATCCGGTCTCAGGCTGAAGGTATACCGGGTACCATCGCTGGAGTAACTCCAGGTCTCAGCCAGGTCCGGTTGAGGCAATCCCTGCGCGTCAAATGTGATCAGGCTGTTAAACAGCAGGCGATCGACATCCCTATCTGGTAGGTTATATTGATCCAGTACAGGGTTCAGACGCATGAAATTGCCGATTACGGCTTCTGTATAAATCCCGCCACTGATCGGGCTGGGGGTGCTTTCAACAGCAGGAGTGGTTCTGCCCTGCTGAAAAATCAGCAGAAGACCTACAATCAGACCGGTCGCCAAGATGATAAGCAATTGCCAGCGGAACTTTTTCATAAGCAAAAAAAGACAACCCCCCGATAATGGCGAGCCGTCTTTAACCTCCGTTTTGGAATTGTAGATACGCCTTGTTTTCAGTAAAAATCGGGTTACGCAGAAATAAGCACACTGATCAATGCCAAGACAACAAATACAACACTCAGACCGATGGTGATATAAAAAAGGACTTTCTCAACACCACGCCGTTGGGTGTAAACCCCGCCAGTATCACCGCCTGCCAACCCACCCAGGCCGATGCCTTTGCTTTGGAGTAGAATGCTCGCGACGAGCGCTACAGATGTAATGATTATTGCTATGTTTAAATAATTATTCAAATCAGCCTCCTGCAGATAACAGGTAGATTATACCCAATACCGAAGAAACGTCAACTGCAAACATCAGTTTTTATGATTTACAAATAAACCTCGCGGATTTGCTCAGGCTATCCCCGCTGCAAGCAGACGGGGTATTATGCTTCGCAAGAACGCCATCCGCCTCTAAAGGCATCGAACCACCAGCGCATAAGCGCTGTCCGCAGCATGCTGCGGGGTATTCTGCTATGCTAATAAAGTTGTCATGGTCGATTCACAAATTAAAATGTCAGGGTTAAGGAAAAAAGAATAACTTTGACACCGAAAGAAATCAAACGAATGAAGCTGATGGTGCTGACAGGAAGAAGTCTAGAAATTCTGAAGAGAATCTCTCTCAGCACGGTTTGTCTTCTCATCTTCACAAGGTTCATCGGGAGCAGCGGCCATTAACCAGCACATCCCGCGATATAATCAGTCGATCAATAACTGAGCAGAAAAAACATGGAAGAAATCGTCGTCGCCCTGCACATGCATACCATTTATTCCGACGGTCACGGAAAACATGCCGACCTTGCCGAGGCGGGCTTGAAAGCCGGTCTGGATGCCATCCTGATCACCGACCACAACCTGTGGGTCCAAGACATGGAAGGTTACATCCACAAGGGGAGGAAACGTCTGCTCACACTGGTGGGTGAAGAAGTGCATGACCAAAGCTTAAAAACCGGCAAGAACCATCTGCTCATTCTCGGAAACAACCGGGAGTTGGCGCGTTTTGCTCCCAATTCCCAGCTCTTGATCGATCAAGCGGCTGCTTCAGGAGGACTCACTTTCATCGCTCACCCGATCGAAGATGCCCTGCCGGCCTTTGGCGAAGCCGCATTTAACTGGGAGAACTGGGAAGTTTCAGGTTTTACCGGCATTGAACTTTGGAACCAGATGAGTGAGTTCAAGTCCCGCTCCGCCACACTCCCGAAAGCCGCCTTGCATGCCATTTTCCCCAGGTTTATGATGCTCGGACCGCTTGAACGAACCCTCAAACTTTGGGACGACTTGCTCGCCCACAACCGCCAGCCGGTTGTCGCAGTCGGCGGGGTGGATGCTCATGCCCTGAAGGTGCATAAAGGTCCACTCAAACTGACGCTCTATCCATACGAGCTGCAGTTCCGTTCCCTGACCAACCACCTTTTACTCCCCACCCCGCTGACAGGTGAGTTGACCCAGGATAAACGTCTGATTTACGATGCTTTACGGCAGGGACATTCTTTCGTGGGGTATGATTTGCCCCATTCCACCCGTGGCTTTCGTTTTAATGTTAACAGCAAGGACGGGCAATTCGTGATGGGGGATCATGTCTCAGCAGAAGCGGGCTTAACCTTCCAGGTCCGGCTGCCCATGCGCACCCACGTCCGCTTGATCAAGGACGGCAAGGTGATCAAGGAACACATGGAACGTGAGGTCTTAACCCACATCACCAAAGAGCCGGGTATCTACAGGGCTGAGGTTTACCTGGATTATCTTGGCAGGCACCGCGGCTGGATCTTCAGCAATCCCATCTATGCTTGCTAAAAAACCATCAATTGTTCGACAGCAGTCTGTCATCAACCATTAACTGTCCTGAAAGGTTCCCAGGCAAAGTACGTTCACGCTTGACAATTCCACCTGCTCTCAGGTAGAATCTGTTCACCCTGAAATCGGGCCTGTAGCGCAGTTGGGAGCGCGCTTCAATCGCACTGAAGAGGTCGAGGGTTCGAATCCCTCCAGGTCCATCATGAGCCGGGAGGCACCTGATGGACAGCATTGCAGGCGCCGATCGCTTAGATATTTTAACCGGGCCCATAGCGCAGTTGGGAGCGCGTCTCAATGGCATTGAGAAGGCCGGGGGTTCGAATCCCCCTGGGTCCACTTTTATTGTTTTGTGAACTTTTCTACCACGTCATGCAGCGTGCAATAGTGGTTACGCGGTTTGCGTGGCTTTCATAAGTAGTTCCGCAATTCAACCTACTAGTCCGTCAAAGCTCAATCTTGGGGTAGAGACTTTTTAACTTAATCCGAGCATCGGCGGCAGTAAAACGCCAATGCACCTTAACAATCTGAGCATTGCGTTCTTCCATCCAGGCGTTCACCTCGGTTGTCAGGGTCGCCTTATCTGGAATGCGTCGATCCAGACATGGTCGTCCCAGCACACTGAGTTCAATTTCTGCCATATCCGGCCAACAGCCATGTTTAGGCGGGTAATGGAATTCAAATCGATTGGTCAGCCGTCGTGCTTCTTCAGGTGCGAATGCTTCGTAAAACGATGCAGGTGAATGAGTATTGAGATTGTCCATCACGACGATAATTTTTTCTGCTTCCGGATAGTGTACATTTGAAAGCTCTCTCATCGCCACTGCCCAATCTTTTTTCGTGCGGTGGTCTGTCACTTTAACATGGCGTTTGCCTGCCAGCGGTTCAGAAAACAGGAACAAATTGACCACCTCTTCGCGATCCTATTCATAGTCGTACCGCCTAGGGTGGCCTGGCTTCATTGGAAGAGGATCTTGAACCTCCGCCAAGAGCTGTTTGCTGGTTTCGTCCATGCAGACCTGTGGCCGTGATAATCCGGAAATCATTGTAAAATAAGGCAGCTCAAAAACGGGATACACTCATGCCACAGCAGCCTTATCAAATCATCACATCGGCACATTTTTACAGCCAATCGAATTGCTCGGTGGTCAATCAGAAGTTTTCTGGGCGCCAGTGACATCCCGAACCAAATTCTGTTTGTTCCGAGGAACCAACCCATGATCTATCACCTTACCACCCACCCCGAATGGGACCAAGCTTTGACCAATGACGGTTATACCCCCAGTGCCTACGCTAAAGATGGCTTCATCCATTGTTCCGATCTCTTTCAGCTTGAAGGCGTGGCAAACAATTTTTACAGGAACCTGGACGACTTGATCGTCCTTGAGATCAACCCACAGCGTGCCGCTATCCCTTTGGTTTACGAGAATCTCGAAGGCGGATCCACTTTGTACCCGCACCTGTACGGAAGCCCTCTGCCGCTGGAAGCCATCCAATCTGTTTTCACTATGCTGCGAGACGCGCAAGGTACTTTGCATCTGCCTTCTGACAAGAAACCCCCTAAACCGTCCCTCTTTACTCTGCTGCCCTACAATCAGCCCGGACCAGTCCATCGTTCTGTCATGCCGGGCAGTTTCATGTTCGATCCCGAAGATAAGGTCCTGTCGCTCTACCAAGAATCCGGGATCCAGACGGTGGTTGTACTGAACCCGGTTGAGGATCTTCACAATTACACCAGCGGAGATCTGTTCGCCCGCTACCAGTCTGCCGGCATCCAGGTCATTCACGCTCCCGCTGCGGACTTTTCCGCCCCACTCCACGGCACCTGGAATAC
>JBAQMM010000141.1:0-7906 GCA_049302815.1 Anaerolineaceae bacterium
GGCCAATTATCTGCGCAATTTGCGATAGAGAAAAACTTTGCCCATACTTTGTGTATTTATATCAACCGCTTACTCGGTAAAGCTGATTTCCTTCAAATTAAGTCCCTCGCTTCTCCGAATTAGCATAAAACCCTAATAACAATTAATCAGATATAATTCTGGTATTAAAAATAGGTTTTTCAGGAAAGTCACAAATTGGAAACAAAATTAAATGTCTCTTATTTGAAAATGCTCCAGCAGCAAGAAATCGATGGAGCTGCTTTATACCATGAAATCGCCCGGCTTACAAAGAATGAAAGCGAACGGGAAACGCTGCTGGGTATCTCAAATGAAGAGTATAAACATGCCGCCGTATTTGAAAAGTATACGGGCTGCAAACGGAAACCCCGCCGTTTCCGGCTGTTTTGCTACACATTAGCCGCCCGCATACTTGGGTATACGTTTATGATTAAATTGCTGGAACGGGGCGAGGATCTGGGGATCAAGACCTATGAAAAAGAGACTGCCCGAATTCCCGAATTAAAACAGATCCTGGATGAGGAAGAGATCCATGAGCAGAAGCTGCTTGATATGCTGGATGAAGAACGCCTGCATTACGTGGGCGATATTGTATTGGGCATGAACGATGCGCTCGTAGAGCTTACCGGCGCTCTGGCGGGGTATACGCTTGCGATGCAAAACACACACGTCATCGCGATGGCGGGATTGATTACGGGCGTCTCCGCGACACTTTCGATGACGGCTTCCGGATACCTTTCATCCCGTGAAGCGGGGCAAAAAAATGCGGTCAAGTCAGCCGCTTATACGGGACTTGCCTATCTGGTTACTGTCACGCTGCTGATTATTCCATATCTGCTCTCTCCACAGGACGGGTATCTCTGGGCATTGGGCATAACACTGCTGATCGCCGTAGCTATCATTGCCTGCTTTAATTTTTATGTCTCCATTGCAAAAGGCAGGCCATTCCGGCGCAATTTTTCCGTAATGGTCGGTATTACCATGGGTGTGGCGGCAATTTCCTTTGCGATCGGGTTGATAGTCAAAAATGTCTTGGGAATTGATTTGTAGATGTGACGAAGAAGCTTTCAATAAGCAAATAGAAAGGATGAGTAGTATGAAAGAAAACATTCATGATTTTACTGCAAAGAATAACAAAGGCGAAACTGTATCCCTGTCCCAATACAGAGGAAAGGTACTGCTCGTTGTAAATACGGCAACTATGTGCGGCTTAACGCCGCAATATGAAGCGTTGGAAACTCTGTATCAAAAACACAAGGCAGAGGGCTTTGAGATTCTTGACTTTCCCTGCAATCAATTTTTAAGCCAGGCACCAGAGACAGATGAAAAGATCGAGGAATTTTGTACGTTGAATTATCATACAACATTTCCCCGTTTCTCCAAAATTGATGTAAACGGCAAAAACGCCGATCCTCTTTTTATCTGGTTGAAAGAGCAGGCACCGGAGGATCAGGGCGATGAAAATACCGATTCTTTTGAAAGCAAAGTTAAAGTATTAAAGCCTTTTGCAAAACCCGGTGATATAAAATGGAATTTTGGGAAATTTCTGATTGACAGAAATGGTAATGTTAAAGCACGATATTCACCTGCCTACAGACCCGAACAAATGGAAAATGATATAAAAGAATTGCTGTAATGAATAATGTCATATGAATAACAAAAAGGAGGTAAACCACAAAAAGAAACCAAGCATCGCTGATTGTCCGATTGTTCGGTCAGCCTTGTTTTATTGCCAGGAAACTGCATTATTGTAAATGGAACTTCAGGTGATCAATCAGTTTAGTGATAAGCCTTAAATTTTTCGTCAAAAAATGCAGGGGGCAGTACTTTGCAGAGGACGCAAGCAGCCTTGGTTAAAACGTTCACCTCTCCTTGTCCTATGCGTGCAATGCTATTCAGCACTATGAGTTGGGTTTTAATCGCCCATATAGCAAGAACCAACAATAAAAGGAGACTCAGAAATGGATCAGGAAAGCTCCCATACGCAGAATATGATTTCAGTCTTGAGGATTATTCTACTGGTTGTGCAGTCAGTTCTTTTAATTTTTGTGATGTTAAATTTAAGAACCATCAGTCAAAAGATCAATTCCATCAGCATGATATCCCAAGCTGACCAAGTTGAATCTCTGGTAGGGACTCAAGCGATAGATTTCGTTTTAACTGATGTTATGGAAGATCAGATTTCGTTATCCGATTATCGAGGACAACCTGTGTTGCTGGCATTTACATCCCACACATGCTCCGCTTGCCAAGAAATGTACCCTGGACTACTTGAATTCACAAAGGGAAACGCGGATATTGAGATTTTTATAATTTCTATGAATAGTATCAATGAAAACATTCAATTTCAGGAGGAATTCGGTTTTTCAGGGTATTCAAATCTGCATGTGTTATCAGCAACGTCTGAAGTGTTCGAACAATACTCAATCATTGGTACTCCGTCTTTCATAGTGGTGGATAAAGAGGGGAAAATAGTAAAAACAGGAAACGCAAGAACTGCAGATCAAATAGTGGAACTTACCGAAGGGATTAGTCAATAGTATCCGAGGAGGAAAAATGATTTCACGCGGTAGTAGTAAAGGTCAGCGCTTAATGCTAGCGGTCCTAGTTATTACTCTGGTCTCACTCCTTCTAACAGCTGCCGTCACCATACCGGTACAAGCTGGAACAACCTGTGCAGGTTGGTTTGATTCAGGAAGATGTTGCGACACATGGTGGCCATATGAACAGGACCTACAACATAGAATCTGTTCAACATGTACGTCAACCAGTTGTTACGAATTTGTAGAGACTAGGTGTCACACACCCAGTAAATGTCCAGACTAACGCCAGTTCAAACTCGTGTTTTTTCACAGAGAGACCATTGAATAGCATTTTTGGTTAATACCCAAAGGTAAGTTCCACTATTTGGTTTACGATATAGAAAACATGGATATCCTTTTAGCAAAAGTTTCCAAACAATATCGGGGATCGCAAAGGTATGCACTTCAGGATGTTTCCCTCACCTGCAACCGGGGGGTTTTCGGGCTCTTGGGTCCAAACGGAGCAGGTAAGACCACTCTTATGCGCATTCTGGCCACTTTACTCTCACCCACATCCGGTTGGGCAACCATACAAGGGCACAGTGTAGTGGACGAGCCTGCCCGGGTGCGCCCTTTGATCGGATATGTCCCCCAGGAGTACACCCTCTACCCTCAGTTGACCGCCTGGGAGTTTCTCGATTACATGGCAAAGCTGAGCGGACTGAAAAATTCCCGTCAACGGATAGAGCAGGTCCTTCTCCAAGTGGGTCTGTCTTCTGATGTCCGTCACCGCTTAAAAACCCTTTCCGGAGGGATGAAACAGCGCGTCGTAATTGCACAAGCTCTACTGCACGATCCGCCTGTTCTGCTGGTGGATGAACCGACTGCCGGGCTTGACCCGGCTGAACGGGTTAGATTTCGCAACCTGCTCTCAGAATTGGGGAGTGAACGGACGATACTCCTTTCGACACATATCGTAGAGGATATCACTGCAACTTGCAGGCAAGTTACCGTCTTGTTTGAAGGGCAAATCGCTTTCTCTGGGAATGTCGATGCTTTGGTGTCTTCCGCTCAAGGGAAGGTCTGGGAAGCACGTCTCTCTCCCAGCGAATGGGAGCATGTGCGGGGCACCTACCCAATCGTGGCTTCACGTCCAGCTGATCAACCAGGTTTCATGGAGGTGAAATTCCTTGTCACCGATTCTCACCCATCACTTGAAGCCATGCCAGTTACGCCTACGCTGGAAGATGCCTACCTATTGCTCATATCTGACAGGAATTTGGATCATGAGTCATCTCCGAACGGTGTTTAATACGGCTTATTACGAGTGGAAAATTCAAATTCACCAACGCTCCACCTGTGTGGTGGCTGGTCTGTTTTTTCTGGTCGCTTGGTGGTCATTTGACTATGCCAAACTTCCCATAAGCTCAGCAAGCAGACTCGCCTTGGGCACCGCCCAAGGTTTGGGTCTGTTTGGAGGTCTATTCATTGCGATAATAGGGACATCGGTTTTTTTGCGTGAATTTAAACCGGAATACGACGTTTTGTGGACACGTTCCTTCTCAATTCACGCTTACATCTTGGGGAAATTTCTTGGAATTTGTTTGGTGGTTGCTACTGCTTTGCTGCCGGTTGGGTTGTGGGTTGCAGGTCTTATGGTCAATCTGCATGGTATCCAAAGCATTTTGTATCAGGTTAAGGAATGGACAGTTATTCTCGCGCCCACGCTGGTGTTCATTCTGGCAATTACTTTTCTGGTCGGTTTCCTGTTTCGCCGACCACTTTGGACATCCCTGATCATGATTCTCTTTACCGTCGGCATCTTGGCAATGAATCTGAACGTAACCCATTTACTGGGTTTTGCCCCTTATGGCGTTTATGTATCACCTCTCATTGGCTACGGACTCGACAGCAGGCTGGTAACGCTTCATCAGGTTTTCTATTTGGAGCTATCCGTCTTATCTTTGCTCATTGTGCTGTTGATGGCGCACCTCCAGGCTCCAAGACAGGAGAAAAAAATAAGTCCAGTTTGGAAATTGATTTTGAGTGCTCTTGCAGTCGGAATGCTTTTGGTGAGTATCCACACAGCGTCCAACTTTCAAATTGAAAGTAAACAACTTTCGGAGAATCCCCCCGTCAATTCATTGGAGGCAGAGACAATGGAGTGCTCCTTTCTGCGATCTTACCAAATTCAGCTTGAGCTCAATCAAAAGACTGAGTCTCTCAGTGGGGAAGTTGTATTCCACATGCAGCCGGATGCCACATCCATGCAAATCCCTATCAGGTTGAACAGCGGTCTCATCATTTCAAAGATCAAGACGACCCCACCGGGGATTGAAGCTGAGGTTGTCGGGAATACACTGATGCTGGCGTTCCCTCAAGAGCTTAACGGACAGGACGTATCTCTTTCCATAGCATACTCAGGAAATATCCGCGCTCCGCGCTACTCTTATGATAATCTGTATCTTTCGCCGGAATTATCGGTGGCGCCTTTCCTGCCCGGTGGATACATGGATGGAGAGACCGCCTTCCTGGTCCGGGACGGAAATTGGCATCCCTTTTCGTGGTGTGCTCCGGACCAGCTCAGCATCGCATGGCTTGGAGCACCAGCCTCAGGCATCGTCCAGACTGCGGATCGAATAGAGTCTTTCCCGGATCACACAATGTTGGTATGGGACCAACAACCTCCCCTTCCTCTATTCGTTGCCTCACAAAACTACGAGACCATCCAAATGGGTGGAGGTATACTGTTTGCAGCACCCGATCACATTTCCGATCGCGAACTCGAAGCAGTTTATTTCCCTTATCCGGCCCTGTTGAAGCAAGTAGATTTATTTCTGCAAGAAGAGGCCCGCCCAACTTCCCAACCTTATCAAATTGCTATAGTACCGCTCCTTAATTACGACAGCTACGATCCTTCCTCCGGGGTATACCTGATCCCGGAGACACGCAAAGTTACACAAATCCTGGTTAAAAATAATAAACAGCCAGAAACAAACCTGGATACCCCGCAATTGCTTTATCAGCGCTGGGTGGCTACTGATGTACTGAGAGCATGGTGGTGCAGCTCTGACCCTTGTCTTCAACTCCAGGCAGATTCTACCTTTCTTGGTCAGTCATGGATTTCAGGATGGGATGACCAACCAGTGCTGGATGCCCTGATTAGTTATGCCAGCTTGCGCCTGGCAGAGCCCCTGGTGGGTAAGGAATTTATTGATGAGGAGATCGCTGCGCGACAACAAGCGCTAGCGGACACGACTTTTTGGACCAGTTTGAATTTGCCATTTGTCCTACCATCCGAAACAAACAACTTGGTTGTGCGATTGCATGGATTATGGGAGCAAACTGGTCCAGAGCTTTTTTGGCAGTTGGTGCGTGAGTATCACCAGCAATTCGGTAACACTTCCTTGCCTGAAGAAGATTTCGCCCGGTTTGTCGTAGAAGTGACCGGAACAAAGCTGCCATGAACACAGACCAAGAGCCAATATCAATAGAAGGCACTCCAAACGAAGGCTCCGCTAACCTGAAAGCCAAATCCGCTCGTATGGTAAATTTGGTCCATTTACTGTGGTACGAGATTAAAGTTAGTGCCCCTGCCGCAGTTTGGATGTTGCCCTCTATTGGCATGGCAGGGCTTTTTTTACTCCTGAACGTTCAAGCTGAAGCCCGAGAACGTATGCAATTTATTGCCTTATTTACTGAAGTTATTTTTCCTCTCGTGATTATGTTTATGACTAATGGTCTGGTGCTGCGCGAGAGGGAAGAAAACGCGCTTGCATTTGTCGCGGTGCGATCCAAATTGACAGTCCTTTGGTTGCGTCGGCTTGGAGCACTACTTGGTTATTATTTGATTTGTTTGGGCAGTTTATTGGTCATCTATCACCTCTTTTACCTGCCGCTTCCAATAGGTCAAATGCTGGTCGCCTCTCTCGCCGTGTCCCTTGCACTGATTGGATTGTCGAGTGCCATCAGCTTGCTTCTAAAAGAAATGAACACCGGCTATCTTGTCGGGAGCTTATGGTGGGCAATGTGCCTGATCAGTCCCCGGACAGCGTTTGTGATCTTTGGACCTTACTTTTATTTATTCTATTTCTGGTTTACTGCCGGGGAAAATCTTGGCACAGAAGCTTGGTTCTTCAATAAGTTGGTTTTGACTGGGTTAGGCTTGATGTTTATCTTGATCAGTACTTTATTGCTCAGGCGTACCGAACGACTTTTTACGTGATGAGCATTGCTGAGGCTTCGGTCGTGATGGTAAAACCGGGAGGAACCGGCACACCAATGCGAACCATTTCAGCCAGGTTGGAACCTTTGCCACCTAATAAACCTCGAACGCCATCCCAACTTCCAGCGTATTTTTCTACCTGTTCCACTTCATTAAACAGGTATACCCATTTTTTGTCAGACATGCTTCCTCCTCGGAATGTTTAAAGATTATTGAAGTATAGAAAACGCAAACGCGTCAGGTATTTTCACAAAGGTAAATTCTACCACGAACTGACCTTGAAGAATTCAATTTTTATTCATTGACTAAGAGGGTCTTATGCTAAATTGGCACAGAAATTGGAAAGTCCTTCAATACGGAAAAAGCAGATTGGCAAACGCAACTCTCCGTAAAAAAACGATAGTTTGCCAATTCCGGTAGTACAATTTCATTTAGTTCCTGGTTCGAGTGGCGATTGGAAGGCGTACGGTGCCACTTATGGGAAAGCCATCACGAAAAAACAAACCATCTTTGGGTATCGTCTGCACATACTGATCTCCATGAGCGGATTGATCACGGATTTTGAACTGACTTCTGTCAACTGCACCGATTTGGAAGCTGGCTTCGAATTGCTTTGCGACCATACCGACCTGGAGGTATTGGGAGATAAGGCCTACATCAGTGCCACAAAAGTGGCTGAGTTTTGGGAGAAAAACCGGGTTCGCTTACGTACCCTTCCCCGTTCTAATCAAAAAGAGCAAGTGCCGGATGCATTCAAACACCTCCACAATGCTATCCGCCAATTGATTGAGACCGTCAACGGCCAATTATCTGCGCAATTTGCGATAGAGAAAAACTTTGCCCATACTTTGTGTATTTATATCAACCGCTTACTCGGTAAAGCTGATTTCCTTCAAATTAAGTCCCTCGCTTTCCCAAATTAGCATAAAACCCGAATAGTTCATAGTTGATTTGCTCATGAAAAACCGAACGATCCGGTAGAATTACCGGATCGTTTTGTTATATCTACTTTCACAGAAAATAAGAAATCGAATCTCCCGATGGTGTTGAAAAATACACTTTGTGAAGTCATAACCCCACCCCACTCTCTTCCCCGCCCTCAATGGAGCAGGGAAACGGAATTACTGGAGTTGTTTGAACC
>JBAQMM010000142.1:0-4283 GCA_049302815.1 Anaerolineaceae bacterium
GTCTTGAGTTGGATACTCTGCCCGCCGCCCTGCAGGAACATGGCGCCAGTTTTGTCACCCTGACCAAATCAGGTCAGTTGCGCGGCTGCATCGGCACGCTGGAAGCCTACCAACCACTGGCACAGGACGTCCAACAGAGGGCCGTACAAGCCGCTGTGGAAGATCCGCGCTTCAATCCGGTCACCCCTGCTGAATTGCCATCCCTGGAGATCGAGATTTCCCGCCTGACCCAGCCCGAGCCGCTGTTGTACGAAAACCCTACGGACCTGCTGCATTTATTACGCCCAAGTGTAGATGGCGTCATATTGGCGGATGGTTACCGCCGCGCCACCTTCCTGCCCCAGGTATGGGAGCAGTTGCCGGACGCGGAGGAATTCCTATCGCACCTGTGCCTTAAGATGGGCGCGCGGGCAAACCTGTGGCAGACAAAATTACTGGATGTTCAGATTTACCAGGTGCAGGAATTTAAACAAAAACCGGGGTGGTAAGGCCCCGGTCTGAACTGAACATTCCGCTGCTACTGTGCTGGCGTTTCCACCACCACATCTGGCTGAGAGAGGATATACGCCTGTCCTTCCAGATGCGCCACCATCAATTGTGAGTACATGCTGGTCAGGAAAACCCCAATTCCGCAGGCAATCAAACCCAATGGAGCAATCAAGCCAGCCAGGAACGAGCCAAGAACTACCAACAGCCAAGAACCAATACTCTTCCCGAGCATTCCAAAGATCTCCTTGAAAGCGAAGCCTGAAGAAAAGGTGTCTTTTACCGCGAAATTCGTCCGAACCACAGGCATTACCAGGGCCAAAAAGAGGACATAAGCGATCAGAAGGACGGCTACAAGGACCACCCCGACGACGGCGAGCCAGTATCCCGGGTTGCTTTCCAAAGATGTGGACAGCAAAGCCAACAGCAACCCCAATGTAACCGAGGGAATGGCATAAACGAGCGAGATAAGGAAATACCTGAAGCCTTTTCCAAGATCAAGGCCAAATTCACAGGTGGGAAGGGGACGTTCCACATGTTCGGCTATGTTCTTAGCCGTTCGCAGGGTATAACCGAGCAAAACCAACCAGCCGACAATCGGGATCAATCCAAATAACACCGGGATGATAATCTTGTTGAACCAATCTGGGTCATCAAACATGTAAGAAAATGCTTTTCCAAAGTCCATTTCAATTTTCCTCTTCTAGTTAATCAAAATTGATATAAAGATCTATAACGCCGCGCGGCTCTGGGCAGAGTCACACACAATTTCGTCATACCCGGTCAGCCTGGCGGCTCTTTCAGAGCTGCACAAACTCCTGTACGTTCAAGACGAACACGGTTGCCTTGCGTTCCTTGCCTTCCTTCCCTATGGTGCAGTTCTCCCGCAGGATATCCAAAGCTCTGCTTACCCGCTCCTCCTCCACGCCAATCAACAGGGTGCTACGGCCGCTCCGCAGAAATCCGCCGGTGGAGGCGATAAAAGTAACCCTGAAGGCTTCTCCGATCAGTTTCTCAGAGACACGGTCGTTGTCTTCATCACGGATGATGGCAATAATCAGTTTCATCCTCAGATCTCCTCAAAATGGTCTAAATCGAGTGAAAACAGACTGATCCCACCCACCACGGTCTCGGTTGGATAAGGGATGGGCAGGGGTGCATTCTCGACCGGGGTGGCAATATAGGCAATCCTTTTTTTGCAGGTGGACATCAACAATTCTTTGATGCTGTCATGATTTGACTCATCGGAACCAATCAGGAAAGTCACATTATGTTCTCTTAAGAAACCACCTACACTGGGCAACCGGGAAAATGGCATCTGAATCTCATCCAAAGCAGCTTCCAACAGGTCGCTGTCCTGTGCCTGGATTACAGCGATAAATAAACTCTTGGCCGGTGTGCGCGATTCAGTCATTTTGCTGCGAACTCCAAATCTTCATCTTGCGGAAGGAATTACACTTCTATTGTATCTCATTTCTGAATGCCATTTTCTTTCATAAAGGGTTAGATAAACCAATCAACGACCATGTCTTCCATGTCATCTGGATCAACTTCATTCTCACTCACCACTTTGCCGCAGATGGAAGCGCCCGAGAGAGCCACACTTTTGGCGTTCCCGCTGTGCAAAGGATGCCACCAGGGCAGATCCTTGCCATTTGCCAGCAGGTGATATGCGCAGGTCTTCGGCAGCCAGTTGGCCTCCCGGGCGGTTTTGGGGGTGAGGTAAATACAATCCGGAACATTCTCGTGACGGTTATCGTAATCGGTGCACAGGCAGGTTTCCAGGTCCATGTACCGGCACACCACATTGGTGAAACGGACATACTTCTCCGCGGGTTCGGTAAACTTGAACAGGCAGCATTTTCCGCAACCATCACAAAGGGCTTCCCACTCCTCTGGTGAGAGCTCTGTCAGGCCCTTCTGTTTCCAAAACTCATGTGCAAGTGTCATCTTCTCACTCTTTCCAGACTTGATCTTTTATTCGCCAGGCCCAGCAACGTTTTCTTGCCGGTACATCTCAGAGTTCTTGAAGGGGATCAAAGCCAACTGTACCGCCTGGGTATAAAACGCCGTACGACTTAGTGTGTTACCGGTCAGCAACCCTACCGCGCCATTGTTCTGCTTGGAATTGCTAGTGCCAAAAACCCGGTCGTCCGCGTCGCCAAGCTCCACACCGGCTCGAACCAAGGCTGCCACCCGCGCCGGAAGCTGAAAAATACCACTGCGTGCCCAGCCAGTCAGGTCTCGCGAGAGAACCACCACCCAGGCGAATGTGATCATGGCTTCAGACCCGTTTGGCAAAACGTCAACCCCGCCTTCCACACCCACCCAGTAATCCGCGTCCGGGGTTTGCAGCCTAACTGATTTTGCCCGGCTGCCTGCGCCCTGCAGGGTCTCGGCATCGCTCATGGGCTGATCCCGCACACCGGAAGGCACAGTAATCTGCTGAAATTCAAACGTTTCTCCGGGAAACATGGATATGAAACCCGCCCGCACAGCTTCCAATTTGACTGGATTGACAGATCCGATAACGACTTTTTTCAAGGTGAACTCGCCTGTTAAAGTTTGGGCAGGACGATGGACTGCTGCCCCTGGTATTTGCCTTTTTTCTGGGCGTAGGTCATCTCGCAAGGTTCATCGCCCTCAAAGAACAGCACCTGGGCAATGCCTTCATCAGAATAGATTTTGGCAGGCAATGGCGTGGTATTGGATATCTCCAGGGTCACGTAACCCTCCCACTCGGGTTCAAAGGGGGTCACGTTCACGATGATTCCGCAGCGGGCGTAGGTGCTCTTGCCCAGGCAGATGGTTAAAACATTTGACGGAATGCGGAAGTATTCCACCGTCCGCGCTAGGGCGAACGAGTTGGGCGGGATGACGCATATCTCTCCAGTAAAGTCAATCATGGAGCGTGGATCGAAATGTTTGGGATCTACCACAGCGGAGTAGACATTGGTGAAAATCTTGTATTCATTGGCAACGCGGATGTCGTAGCCATAAGAGGAAGTGCCATACGAGATCACGCCATCGCGGATCTGCGCTTCCTCAAATGGTTCGATCATATGATGCTCCAAGGCCATTTTCTTGATCCATTTATCCGGTTTTAAACCCATTCTCTACTCCAATAAGCCTGATTGTTTGTTTTGAAAACCGCAGACACGTTTCTTCGATGTCAGTTTTGTTCCACTGCCTGATTTTATCATTCAGTTTTACCGGAACCCTGCCGATTTAAAATATTTTCTTCTCCTATGCTCAGTGGGTGTTTCAGGTCAAGCGGCGAGACCACTGCGTTCTTTTAGAACCACTGCCAGTGCCGGGATCAGTTCATCAGCCTGTTTCGCCAAATCCGCCAGCTCCGTCAGCATCGCTGAAGGTTCAGCTTCTGTTTCAATTCCGAGCAGATTGATCTGAACGTTCAGCACAGCCGCTTTGAACGCTGCGAAAGCCAGGTTCGCGCCCGCGCCCGCATCGGAAATGGCATTAAGGTTGCCAATGGATGCCATGCGAACAGCCAGCTTGAGCACCTCCAGGGCGCCCTTGGCAACTTCCAATGGAACGGAAGCGGCATGCAGGGTGGCTTTGCGCATGGCTGCAGTCCGCTCGTTCCGCTGCTCATCACTCTCTTTGGGCAGTTTGCGCGCCTGCAGGATTCCCTCAAAAGCCTCCGCGTCCAGGGTGACCGCGCTGGTTAGCCTGGCTCTCAGGGCTTCTCCCGTTTCGATCACCTGCCAGGCTTCCGGCTCAGCCTCGGCATATTTGGGTTTGCCTACCGTCAGGCGTGCCACCATCACCACCAG
>JBAQMM010000143.1:0-12894 GCA_049302815.1 Anaerolineaceae bacterium
CTCTCGGGCGGCGAAGCCCAGCGGGTCAAACTTTCCAAGGAGCTTTCCCGGCGCGCCACAGGCAACACCCTGTACGTGCTGGACGAACCCTCGGTGGGTCTGCATGCCGCTGACGTGCACCTCCTGATCGATGTGCTGCAGTCTCTGGTGGATGCCGGCAATACCGTGGTGGTAATCGAACACAACCTGGATATCATCAAGGTCGCTGATTGGATCATCGACCTTGGTCCGGAAGGCGGCGACCGCGGTGGCGAGCTGGTGGCAGAAGGCACGCCCGAAGAGATTTGCGGAAACCCGGATTCGTACACCGGGCAGTACCTGCAGAAGTATGTGCATGAGCATGATCACATGGAGTGTTTGAAACAAGCATAGGGTAAACTCCGCCGCTGAGCGGGCAGGATCATAAATAAAACCCACATCCCGGCTTGCATCTCACGCCGGTCTGCGTAGTTTTTAAGGCGCGTCACCCTATCAGCAGACCGAGGGAACAGGAGCCATATCTTCATGCACACGATCATTTGGAGTGTCCACAGTAAAGTATCTGTCTGGATTTTGATATAGGGTTTGCCCCGCCATTGTGTGCGAGCCTTTCGAGGCTCCTGTTCGTGCCGGTGTTCCTAGTGCGCAGTCCCCTGGGACTGCTCACGGGATGTGGGGTGCAATCCTCTTTTGATTGCACCAAAATCAGTCCCCTTTTCTTGCTCCCACTGGTCTCCTGCATTCTGTTGCGAGAAACGAAACGGTCTCTCTTTTTAGGTCTTTCGCTCGGCGACCTGCATTCTTTACCCACTTAAGCTAAAATCAGTCATACAATTCTTTAGGCTACAAACTGACTTCTGCCGGGAGCGGGTAATGATCCGAGGGGTAGCGGCTGCTTGATGAAAGGTATCAACTGACACGGAAAGCACCAACACTACCGTGTAACCAACATCCAATCGATGGTGATCATGGCTTCAGGTCTCTCAAAGCCTTGAAAGGTAGGCCGGTCCTTCCCACACAAAAGATATGTAAGCCCAAGCAGAGGGGAGGCTTCGCACTACGTGACAGTCAGGTACTGTTTTGGGCCATTACACCAGCGGGCAGTCTCCTCCTAGGAAAAGACCGGGGCTTCGTGTGGAAGTACGAAGCCTGCGGTAAGTGCCGTGCCGACCATGAGTCTTGAGCTATTGTCTCCAACAAATCCTATAACATCATTCAGGTTTAATTATTATTTTAGCTTTAGGGCCGGCTTGGGTTTCGCTTCAGGGAGTTCCTGCCAGGTTTTGCGCAATAACTCACATAAAAACTCCTTGTCCTCCAGCGAGTCGAATAGAAAGGCAGATTTGGCACCTGCATAAGGGAAACCCTCGATTGCCTCTGCACCGAGCAGAGCGGCACCTGCTGTAGTCTTCTTAAGGAAGAACTGGTCGCTGCAGATCAGGCCGATAAACTTGCCATCCAGATAGAGTCCGTACTCGCCGAACATTTTACAGGCATGTAGTTTGCCGGCTGGGGCGAGCTGTTCGGTAACATAATCGACAAATTCCCGGGTGCTTGCCATGGGGGTATTTCCTTATTAATTGGGTGTATGGGATCACCCTTTCCAACTGGTAAATCAAACTCCTTTTATCAGGGTACGTACCTGTTCTTCTAGTGAGGTGACCGGGCGCCCCAAGACTCGTTCCAGGTCAGGCGAGACTAACGAGACCATGCCCAGGCGCATCATCTGATTCATTCCTACAGCCATCTGAATATTGGCTTCTGGTACACCGCCAGCACGCATGGAGTTGGTCAAGTCCGCATCCGAGACCTCACGCAGTTCCAGAAGTTTGCCACTGACTTTTCGCACAACCCGCACCAAATCCAAAATCGTCCAGGCTGTAGGCGTGGTTAACTCATACACCTGATTCTCGTGACCTGGCTGCGTGAGTACTTGCGCAGCGGCTTCGGCGTAATCCATACGTGCGGCACAGCCAAGCGGTGTGTCCCCAAGCGAAGAAGTGTAGACTCCGCTTGTCAATGCCTGGATAACCGGCAGTATCGAGATCTCAGCATAAAAACTGTTGCGTAAGATTGTATATGCCAGTCCGCTCTCAAATATGGCTTTTTCGGTGGCACGGTGTTCCACTGCCAATGGGGCTTCTTCACCGGTAAGTGGGTTAATGACTGCCCTGACCAGACTGGTATAAGCTATGTGCTTTACACCGACTTCTTTCGCAGCTTGCACAGCCCGCAGATGCTGGTCGATACGGCTGCCCACTTTGTCGGTAGAAATGATCAACACAGAATCGCTCCCGGTAAATGCGTCACTGATGGACGGAAAATCGTCAAAATCTCCATGACGTATGTCAATGCCCTGTGCACGCAGATCTGCGGATTTGGTTACATCCCGCACACTGACGCGCAGATCAGCAGGTTTTACCCCTTTTTTCAATAATTGTTGCACCACCAGTCGGCCGAGATGACCGTTGGCGCCAGTAACAGTAATAACGGACATATTCTTCTCCCTTCGTCAGATCAAGCTTCAGAATGGTGATCAGCCACTTGTCCGAACATGATTTGCGATCACAAAATTCATCATCTGTTGTTGATTATAGCAGGACAGCGTTGGAAATTTATAAATATCTATAAATTTTGGTTAATCTGTGTTGCTTAAGCTGGATTGATAAATTAATGCAATCAAAAATTAGCATGAAGATTTTGTGCGACTTGATAGTTTGAACTTGCTCGCACCATAGAATACAAATTTAATTTCCACTGATCTAACCACGATTGTCTGAAGTCTATCTATTATTCACAAACCCTAGAATGCGATTTTTTGGTCGGGCTGAAGGGGAAGATATCTCACACAGAATTGTCCCCCCCCCCTGAAACCCAACATCTTAAATCTTTGGGGGATGCAGGCGCAAAGGCTATTTTTAATGGATTTACCTCACTGCCAGAACCGCCCCTACCAGGCTGAAGCAATCTTTTGTTACAAAGGTTGTTTCGTTCGGACCGCTTCACAGAAAGAGTAGGCCGGAGCACACCCAACAACTACATTTTCGCGACTGCGATTGCTTTACCAGATCACAATAACCTCAACGGCAGGATTATAGCCTCACCCTTCTTAGCAACTGCGCATTGATAGCTACGATGATCGTGCTGAGCGTCATCAAAATTGCCCCAACCGCTGGTGAAAGCAGGATCCCGATTGGCGCCAACACCCCGGCAGCCAGGGGCAGCGCGACCACGTTGTATCCAGCCGCCCAAACCAGATTTTGAACCATCTTGCGGTAACTTGCCCGACTGAGCGAAATCGTTTTCACCACGTCAAGAGGATTATTCTTCGCCAGGATGATCCCCGCTGATTCGATGGCAACATCAGTGCCGCTGCCGATGGCGATCCCAACATCTGCCCTGGTTAACGCAGGTGCATCGTTGACACCGTCACCAACCATCGCAACCAGCTTGCCCTGGCTCTGAAGCTCTTTTACCTTCGCATCTTTGTTTTCTGGCAACACTTCAGCAAAATAGGTGCCGATTTCCAGTTCACGCGCCACACCCTCAGCCACTCCCTGGCTATCTCCCGTCAACATGGCAACCTCAATTCCCATCTGTTTCAATTTACGAACCGCTTCGTAGCTCTCAGGTCGGATCACATCCGCAAGGGCAAATGATGCCATCACTTGAGGCTGGCTGCCATCATGCCCAGCTTGAACCAAATGCACCACAGTCTGTCCACTAGTGCTGGCTTGGCTCTCGAATTCTGCCAATTCGTTTGGTAATCCAATTTCCAACATTTCCAACAGGCGTGGGCCTCCGACATATGCCCTACCATGTTGTGTGTGAGCGAGGATACCGCGCCCTTTGATGGATTCAAAGCCATGAACTTCCGGGAGAGCCAGGTTGTGCTCTTCAGCCTTTAAGCGGATGGCTTGGGCAATGGTATGCTCGGAATCTTTTTCCACTGCTGCCGCCAAGGCGAGTGCGTCTTCCGAGTTGATACCATGCAGACTGAGTAATCCAACCACCCCAAAACGACCCTCAGTGAGTGTGCCGGTTTTATCGAAAAGGACAACGTCTATCTCACGGATTTTTTCCATTGCCAAGCGATCCCGAATGAGGATTCCGTTGGACGCGCCGATCGAGGTAGTGATCGCGACAACCAGTGGGATGGCTAAACCCAATGCATGTGGGCAGGCAATCACCAAAACGGTTGCCACCCTCTCGATCACAGTTACATTAAAACCGATGGCAATGGTCCACAATATGCCAGTGAGCGCTGCCACACCCAAGGCAATGTAGAACAACCAACCGGCTGCCTTATCAGCCAGCAGTTGTGTGGGGCTCTTGGACTGTTGGGCTTCTTCAACCAGGTGCATTATCCCAGCCAAGGCAGTTTGATCGCCAATGGCATTTACCTGCACGCGCAGACTGCCATCCCCATTGATCGCACCTGCCACAACCTGGGCTCCGACTTCTTTGCTGACAGGTTTGGATTCACCGCTGATCATGGCTTCGTTGACAGATGATTTGCCTTCGATAATTGTTCCATCTGCGGGAATGCTGGCTCCGGGGCGTACCAGCACCAGATCGCCAATTCGCAGTTCACTCACTTTTACCGTTGAGGTACTGCCATCCTCTAAAATGCGGTCTGCCGTATCCGGGATTAGTGTCGCCAATTCATTCAGCGCACCGGAAGCCTGCCGCACAGCGCGCATCTCCAGCCAGTGACCGAGAAGCATAATGACGATCAGCGTGGCAAGTTCCCAAAAGAAATCCATTTGGTTGGGTAAGAAGATGGTGGCAAAACTATAGACGAATGCGACGGTGATGGCTAACGAAATCAGGCTCATCATACCAGGTTTGCGTTCCTTGAGTTCAGTTTTGGCCATATTGAGGAAAGGCAAGCCGCCATATAGGAAGATGATTAAGCCAAAAATGGGTGCCACCCAGTTGCTGCCCGAGAAGACCGGCATGGAAAAATTAAGTAGTTGCTGGAAACCTTCACTGTAAAGCAGTATCGGTACTGCAATCAGCAGGGAAACCCAGAATTTACGCTGGAACATTTGCTCATGTCCGCCATGATCGATGTGGGCGCCCTCATGAGCGGCATGTTTCATTGACCCATTATGGTTTACCGGAAGCCCAGTTTCGTGAGTGTGTTCATGCCTGGTAAGGTCATCGGAGTGGACATGACTAGGATGTGTTCCCATTCCTTGATGCTGATCATATCCATGCTGAGCATGGGTATGATCCATGTGGGGCTGTTCAAAAGGAAGATCGAGGTCGAAACCATTTTCTTGCTGATGATTATGCTGGTGTGTGGCTGTTGCCTCCGGCATAATTTTGTTTTCCTCTTCATGGTGATGTTCGTGTTCATGGTCCATATTACAACTCCTTAGCATCTTCTGCGGTATAAATGGAAAATCTCACGGAAAATATTAGCACTTTCGCGTTCCCGTTGCTACTACAAAGGTTGTATGCTGGTTGGCAGCCACACGCCAGGATTTACGCAGGCATCTTTGCAAGAAATCTTATTCATGGGTAAGTGCTGCAGAAACCTATCCACATTTCTGTGGGCAAAATAGTGCCCTGAAAGCATGGAACCTGGGGGGCTGCCTGAGCAGCAGATGACAGAGTTGAAATTCAATTGGACCACACAAAAATACTGAGAATCAGGAGATTCTCAGTATTTTCAATTATTTGGTAACCTTGCTTACGACATGGTCAATGCCATGACGGCTTTTTGGGCGTGCAGGCGGTTCTCGGCTTCATCAAAAACCACCGAGTGCGGTCCATCGATGACCTCATCGGTGATCTCGATATTGCGGTCCGCCGGCAGCGGGTGCATGTAGATGGCATCTTCCTTAGCCAGTTCCATGCGGCGCTGATCCATGATCCAATCCTTGTAGGAATCCTGGATACGTTTGCCCTCGGTGGGATCCCCGGTGGTCATCAGCGGGCCCCAGGACTTGGCATAGACGATATCGGCATCCTTAATGCCTTCGTCCATGTCATTGACGATCTCGAAGGAGGTATGGTTCTTCCTGGCTTCATCGCGTGCCTGCTGCTCGATCTCGGGCATCAGCTTGAATTCCTTGGGGTAGGAGAGCACCACGTCCATGCCAAAGCGCGGCATCTGCAGGATCAGCGATTGGGGCACGGAGATGGGCTTGAGGTACGAAGCGGCATAAGCCCAGGAGACCACGATGCGCTTTTTGCGCAGGTCGCGGCCCTTTTTCTCCATGATGGTCATCAGGTCTGCCAGGCACTGGAAGGGGTGATAGATATCGCATTGCATATTCAATACGGAAACGCGAGAATAGCGGGCAACTTCATTAATATATGCGTTGCCGACCTGCCAATCGCAATGGCGGATAGCGATGCCATCGTAATACCGCCCGAAAATCTCACCGATCTCCTTGGGGGTATCGCCATGGGCAATTTGGGTTGATTTGCTTTCGATGAACCCGGCATGCCCGCCCAATTGGGAAATGCCAGCCTCGAAGGAACCGCGGGTGCGGGTGCTGCTAAAGAAGAATAGCATGGCGAGCACTTTATCGCGCAGGTAAGCATGTGGCTCGTTGAGGGCACGCTTGCGCTTCAGGTCCCAGGCGACGTCCAGGACGGTTTCGACTTCTTCCTTGCTAAAATCCAGATCGCCGATCAGGTCGCGGCCGTGTAAGTTGGTTTGCATCGTTCTCTCCTCGTGTTTTGTGAGTGAATTGGCCTAATTATAGTCAATTGTGGGAATAATGGAGTGTCGGGAGGGGGTGGATGGGGGCATCGTTAAGGGCGAATGCCATTCGCCCCTATGGTGCAAAATAGGTGGGTTCAAGAGCAAGCTACCTGAGGAAGTTGGCTGTGTAGACAGAGGGTATGATTTGGATCAGCCCCTTGAATACGTGAATCAGGCTGTTATGTAACGTTGTCGGTACAAGCGTGTCTTTAAAAATGATGTAGAAATGTAAGGAGATAAGTCAGATTGAATGAACACCCATTTATGCAAGAAGAACCCGAACTATCGAACGCTATTAAACAATCTGTTTCCAAACCCGCGGCATTTAAGCCTGTTTATGAAGCATATTTTTCCCGTGTCTATCATTATTGCCTGAGGCGGGTGGAGAACACGGAGGATGCTGAAGACCTCACCAGCCAGATTTTCACCCGCGCGCTGAGCAAGATTGCCAGTTATCGAGGCGGCTCTTTTCCGGCATGGCTTTTTCGGATTGCTCATAGCATTGTGGTGAATTATTTTCGCGATAAACGTGCCACTTTTTCAATTGAGGACGTTGAGCAGATTGGCATGGTGGCTGATTCGCAAGAGCATCTCTCCTTAGAGGAGCGCCAGCGAGTAGACTATTTGCTGGCAACTTTATCTGTTGAACAGCGTAATTTATTGGCGCTCAGAATGGCGGGCGGCCTCTCTGCCAGGGAGATTGGCATGGTGCTTGGGAAAAGGGAGGGCACGATACGTACAGAAATTCACCGTATCATTCAACAATTGCGCCGAACTTCGGCGGAAGAGGAGGAACAATGAACATGATTATTAACGATGAGCAAGCGCTCGATCATATTTTAGATAGTTTAATCCACGACCCTAATGGGGCTATTCCAGAGCTTGAAAATGCAGACCCAGGAACAATTCCACTGCTAAGGTCTCTTGTGCAGGCAGAACAATACCAAACGCTCAGTGCTCAGGAAGAGGTGAACTTAAAGTTACGGGGTTGGCAGCAAGTCTTAGAGAGGGCTCATCCAGAGCGAAAGTCAAATACTTTACCGGGCGCACAGAAGCATTTCCAATTCTCCAGAATCTTCCATGCAGGATGGCAGCGCGCGGCACTACTGGCTGCTGTGGTTTTGATGGCAGTAGGGATTGGTGTGATTGTAAGCAGTCGGACTTCCCCCGTGAACGCCCAGCAGATCCTCGAAAAAACCCTCGCGGTCACGAACCTGCCCTCAGCAAGCGGGGTTCAAAGTCTTGCGCTGATTGAGACTGGTAATGCTGTGCCTGCCAACACAAGGCTGGACGCTTTGAGTAACCTGAATGGTGACGAGCGGATTATAAGTGAAACCAAATGGTGGTATGCAGCGCCCAAGGAGTGGCGGGTTGAGTATCAACAAACCATCCTCGCGGCTGATGGGAGTGAAATTTCCAGCGATACTTCCCTGGCTGTCAGTGATGGGGTCGATATCTGGCACTACGATCCAGAGCAAAATACAGTCATCGTCAACAAATATAGTGAGAATATAGGCGGCAAGGGTGCAGTTGCTCTGTTCGGCCAGAATGCGCAGTCTCTGAGCGATCTGCTGCAGCAGGCGGCTACCTGTTACGATCCTAAGATAAGTGGCCGCGAGTCCGTTGCAGGCCGCGAGGCCTACGTAATTGACCTTGGACCTTCGAAATGCCCATCTGCTTCTTCACCGGAAATGAACGGCCGGCTGGTACTGTGGGTGGATAAAGAAACCTACTTCGTGCTCAAACAGGAACAATACAACCAAGAGGGTAGCCAGGTTCTGCTGACCAGTGAAGTAACCCAAGTGCAGTACAATGCACCGCTCGACCCCGGGCTCTTTTCTTTTACGCCCCCTGCTGGCGCACACCTGATTGACAACCGCGTTCAATCCACAGCGACCGCAACAGCAGATTCAAGCGAAAGCGTGGAGCAAACGCCCTCACAGAACCAGTCCCAAGCAACCGGGGCGAATTTCGAGCCGCTTCTACCCACCTGGCTACCGGAAGAATTAGACCATGTGGTTAAAACCGATGGAGAATTTGTGACGATTCTGTTTGCCCGTCTGAACGACACTCCGGGCGGCGCGCTGATGCTGAGAGAGATGCCATCCGCACTGATAAGCCCAGGCGGGGATGCTGATCCTCAGGCAAGCGTGGAGCATATTGGCGGGGTCGATGTGACGGTCATCCGCAGGGGAGAAGCCTGCGTTACTTTCGAATGGGATTTGGGCGATCTTCACCTGATGCTTACCAATGTGTACGACCCGCAGGGTCAGCTGTGGTATTCGTGCGAGCAATTGACCCAGGTGGTCGAATCAATCCGTCCGTAAACCTAAGGGCGTCAGTGCGTCTGGCAATACCCGCGTCGAAACATTACACCTCACCTTAACAAAAATGGTGGGTTCAAGAGTTGAACCCACCATTGTATCCAAACACTACGAGGGTTATTCCATCTTGCCGAGGACGAGGGCGAGCAGAGCCATGCGCATGACGACTCCGTTAAAGGCTTCCTGCCAGTAGCGCGACCAGCGGGTGATGTCCACATCGGGTGGGATTTCGTCCATGCGGGGGAGCGAGTGCAGCAGGATGGCATCGGATTTGGCTTTGTTGGCGAGCAGGTCGCGGGTGATCTTATAGTTGGCGGGGGTCAGACCGACCTCTTTGCCGCGTTCGTCGCGGGATTTGGTGTAATCAGGCTGGACGACCGGCTCGACCAGGATCACATCAGCATCGGCGATAGCTTGTTCGACGTGTTCAGCCTCTTTGAAGTCAAGGCTGTACTGCTTAAGCTCTTCCTTGAATTCCGGGAGCAGGGACATTTCGGGCGGCGCCACAAAGGTGATCGGGCAGTCAAACTGGGAGAGACCGTAGGCGAGAGAATGCATGGTGCGCATGCGCATATCGCCCACGGCCAGCCATTTGAGCCCGTCGAGGCGCCCTTTTTCCTGCAGAACGGTATAGAGATCGGTCAGGATCTGGGTGGGGTGTTCGCCCCAGCCGTCACCGCCGTTGATGATCGGGATGGAAGCCCATTTGGCGGCTTCCTGCGGGGCGCCTTGCTGGAAATGACGCATGACAATCACATCACCGTAGAACTCAAGCATCTTGACGGTGTCCTTGATCGATTCCTGGTAGAAGTCACCGGCACGGGTCATCTTGGCATCGGAGAAACCGGTCACATGACCGCCGAGGCGGTGCATAGCGGCTTCGTGTGCCAGGCGGGTGCGGGTGCTGGGTTGATAGAAAGCGGTCACCAGGGTCTTCTCAGCCAGGATGTTGGAATTCCGCCTGGACCGGGCGATGGGCTCCAACTCCTTGGCGACTTCAAAAACCCGGAAAAACTCATTTCGTTCAAAATCCTTGAGAGACAGAATGTCTCGACCTAAAAAACTGCGCATTTTTTCTCCTTTATTGCGTTGGTTAATTAATCTTGGGGTAAGGCAGCCAGGATTGGCACAGAGCACAGGGGTGGTCAAACCTGGGGTTTTTCCTTTTTATAATTACATGCTGACGGATGTCTGCGGGTCCATTATTTCCATAGAACTTTTATTATAATATGCAAGTTGCCAGCGAACAATATTTCCGGATAGTTTGCGCAGGGCAATCGCATCTTATGTCTGACAAGCTTTTTTTGCCATTTTTGTGTTCTATTTTTACACCCCACTCAAACTTTATCAGCAAGTGAGCCATATATGAAACTCCTTTCATCGGCAGTTGGATACATAAACGAACCAACAAATGCACATATTGCCAACTCAAAATGATCAAAAGTGTCGTTTTTTCACAAAAGAAATTTAGATGCGATTGCCCTGAGAGTTTGCGAAGGCAAAAAAACTGGGGATGGCGCTCCAGACAACATTAACTGACGATTGCGTCAATATGAATTTAGCAGTTGGACGTCCAATCTGGTCGAGGCGGCCGATCAAGAGGGGTTATAATTTCTATATCAATTACATTACTGCACCGTTAATCTGAAGAAAGGTGAATTATGGAAATCCTATCATCTTTTCAAAACCCAGGCGGCTTTTTCAAAAAAGAAGAGCTGAATTGGGGCGTCTTGGGCACAGCCCGGATCGCTGAGAAGTCAGTCATTCCTGCCATTAAGGCGACCAAAAACAATAATGTCGTCGCAGTGGCAAGCCGCAACCTGACGCGCGCATCGGAATTTGCCCAGGCGATGGAAATCCCCAAAGCCTACGGCTCGTATGACGAGCTGCTGGCAGACCCGAATGTACAGGCAGTGTACATCCCGCTGCCAAATAGCGAGCACGCGCCCTGGGCGATCAAAGCCATGGAAGCCGGCAAGCACGTGCTGGTGGAGAAGCCCTTCGCACTCAATGCCGATGAAGCGCAGCTGATGATCAGCACCTCGCTCGAGCATTCGGTGGTACTGGTGGAGGGATTCATGTACCGCTACAACTCACGCTTCAACAAGATCATGGAACTGATCCGGCACGGCAATCTTGGGAAACTGCGTTTCATTGAGTCCAGCTTCAGCTTTGCCCTAACCAACCCGGATGATATTCGGTTGACCTCCAATTTGGGTGGCGGTGTCTTGTACGATTTGGGTTGCTACTGTGTCAACTTCCAGCGGCTGCTGGTTGGGCGCGAACCCAAGTTGGTTCAGGCCCTTTGCCACGAGGGCAATACCGGGGTTGACCTACAGATGACTGCCACCATGGACTTTGGTGAGCTGGTCTATACCCATTTCGACATTGCCTTCAACGCCGCCGGTCAGCAGAGCACGCGCATCACCGGGACGGAAGGCGTTCTGGAGATCAATCAGCCCTTTAACACAAATGGAGAAGGAACACAAGCCTGGCTCACCAAGAGTGGTGAAACCAAAAAGCTCTCTTTCAGGGGTGAGGATGACTACCGAAAGATGGTGGAGCATTTTTACTACGTTGTCGTGAGTAAAGAAGCACCGTTGTTCCCTCTTTCTGATGCCCTAAACAATATGGTAGTGATGGACGCGTTGTACCAATCCGCCATTGATGGGGGCAGGCTGGTCAGCTTGTAAGATCTTTGTAAATCCAGGAATCGCCTACGAAGGATGAAAAAGCGGCATTCAAGGCAAGTAGGTAAACAGGCTCGGCAGTTATTACCTTCCCACGCTGCTAATTATTGGGTTGAACCTGATCCTCAGCATTCTCCAGAAGAATCCGGACGCAGCCCCAATCATGACCATCCCCCACGAGGAGTTGCTCTGCACAATTGTTGGCTACGCGGTGCTTGGCTGTGAACTTCTGGCAGTGTTGGTGGTGGCCGTAGATGCAGTCCACACATTGAACAGTTATGCATGGAGAATTTTCGGTTTTACCTTGACAGACCAGAACCTCGGAAACGATTCGCGCCTGGTTTGGCATAAACTGAGCCTGAGCCTGGAGTTCGCTATGGCGGCGGACGTCCTGAAGCTGGCGATCTCGCTCACGTTCTCGGATATCAGCGCGTTGTTCGCCACCATCCTGCTGAATTACTTCCTGAAGTATGACATTAAAGCGACCCAGGAATATAACATTGTGCCTGAACTGAACCAAATCGCTGACCCTGAAGGAGAAAGCCAAGCGAAGTAAAAATCTACACCATGGAGAAATCAGGCATGACTGCTTTTTGGGGGGAATTCTTTGGTGAATAAATGAAAAGAGGATACGCGCTTGCGCATCCTCTTTAGTCTGTGAATGGTTGATTACGGTGTGGGCGAGGGGGTCATGGTCCGGGTGGCGGTGGCGGTTGGAACCGGGGTAACCAGGTTGACCGGGATCTTGAGCAGGTCGCCGATGTAGAGGTCGTTGTTATCCTCGATTTCCGCCAGGTCCTGGGTGCGGCGATAGCGGTTGGTTTCGTAGACAATTTTTTCCACGGTAGAATTGAAGCGTTTAGCCAACCCCTCGAGGGTATCGCCAGAGCGGACGGTGTAGTCAATGACGGTGCCTTTCTTGATGTCGGTCGGCAGGGGAGTGGCTGTAGGTAATTCCTGCCCCGGAGCCGGAACAAGGATAGTAGCACCGACATGGATGATGCAGGAGCTATCCAGGTTGTTAAGGTACATCAGCACTTCCACGTCCACCGCATACTTATCAGCAATCTTCTGACAATTGTCGTCTTCCTGAACCACGTACTCAAAAGGAGCGGAGGGCGTGAAAGTGGGGGTAATGGTAGGCGTCTCGGTGATGGTGGGGGTGTTGGTTGGCGTC
>JBAQMM010000144.1:0-2136 GCA_049302815.1 Anaerolineaceae bacterium
GTGCAGCGCCAATCCGCCCAGGAAATCGTCGAAACCATCCTGGCCATGCCCGAAGGCAGCCGCCTGCTGATTCTGGCGCCGGTGGTGCGTGAACGTAAAGGCACCTACCAGGCAGTCTTCAGTGAGATCAGCAAGTCCGGCTTCCTGCGCGTGCGGGTCGATGGCGAGGTGCACAACCTGGAGGAAGACATCCAGCTCGACCGTTACAAGAAGCACACCATTGAAGCGGTGGTGGACCGCGTGGTACTCTCCAGGCCCGAAACCGACGAAGAAATCCAGGCTACCCGCTCGCGCCTGACCGACTCAGTGGAAACTGCTCTCAAGTTTGGGGATGGCTACCTGACTGTTCAAGACCTCAGCGCCAACCCTGCTGAAGATATCCAGTTTTCGGAGAACCTGGCCTGCCCCGAGCATGGTTCCATCCTGATCGAGATCGAACCACGCACCTTCTCCTTCAACACTCCCCATGGCGCCTGCCCCACCTGCCAGGGGCTGGGCAGCCGGCAGGAAATTGATCCTGACCTGCTCATCCCTGATAAATCGCTCTCTTTGCGGGAAGGCGCGATTGTCGCCATGGAATGGTCTGGTCCCCGCGAGGATGGCGGCTACTCCTGGCAGATGATCGAAGCGGTTGCCAAGAATGCCCATTTTGATTTGGACGCTCCGGTCAGTTCATTAACCAAAGAGCAGCTCAACCAGGTTCTTTACGGCAGCAATGGTCACGAAATCCGCGTGGAGTTCACCGGCAGGAACGGGCGTAAAAGCTCCTTCAACACCTCTTTTGAAGGCGTGATTGGCAACCTGGAGCGGCGCTACCGCGAAACACAGTCCGAATACATCCGCATGAGGATCGCTGAATTTATGGGCGTCAAGCCCTGCCCTGCCTGCGGCGGTAAACGCCTGCGCCAGGAGGCACTGGCAGTGACGGTGGACGACCACAATATCGTCGAGGTGACCGAATGGCCGGTCAATCAAACGCTTGAATGGGTCAACAAGCTTTCCTCAAAATCGGATACGCCCTTGAATTCCCGCCAGGAGGCGATATCCGATCGGATTCTCAAAGAGATCAAATCCCGCCTGGGTTTTTTGGTGGATGTTGGTTTGGACTATCTGACCCTGCAGCGTTCCGCCAGCAGCCTTTCCGGCGGGGAAGCCCAGCGCATCCGCCTGGCAACCCAGGTCGGTTCTCGGCTGATGGGCGTACTGTATGTTCTGGATGAGCCCTCGATTGGCTTGCACCCGCGGGATAACCGCCGCCTTTTAAACACCTTGGAAGGCTTGCGGGACCTGGGTAACACCGTTCTGGTGGTTGAGCACGACGACGAGACCATCCGCACTGCTGACTGGGTCATTGACCTGGGTCCCGGGGCGGGTGAGCATGGCGGCGAGGTGGTGGCACAGGGCACTCCGGAGCAGATCCAAGCAAGCCCGAAATCCATCACCGGCGCGTATCTTTCTGGCCGCATGTTCGTTCCGATTCCGAAAAAGCGCCGCCCGGGTAATGGCAATCACCTGCGCATCGTCGGCGCCACCGAGAACAACCTCAAACATTTGAACGTGTCCATCCCACTGGGGAAATTTGTCTGCATCACCGGTGTGTCCGGCTCGGGCAAGTCCACCTTGCTGGTGGACGTGCTTTACAACACCCTGGCGCGCCAGCTGCACGGTGCCCATACGCAAGTCGGCGCGCACGAGCGCATTGAAGGTACCCAACACCTGGACAAGATCATCAATATCGACCAGTCCCCCATCGGGCGCACCCCCCGCTCCAACCCAGCCACCTACACCGGCATCTTCGACGACATCCGCGACCTGTTCACCGAGCTGCCCGAATCCAAGATGCGCGGCTACAAAAAAGGGCGCTTTTCTTTCAACGTCAAGGGTGGGCGTTGTGAAGCCTGCCAGGGGCAGGGGCAGCTAAAGATCGAGATGCAATTTCTTCCGGATATCTATGTGCCCTGCGAGGTCTGCCACGGCAGCCGCTACAACCACGAAACCCTGCAGGTGCGCTTCAAGGACCTCAACATCGCTGAGGTGCTGGACCTGACTGTGGAAGCCAGCATGGACTTTTTCTCGGCTTTTCCGCGCATCCAGCGCCGGCTCGAGACGCTCCAGGCGGTCGGCCTAGGTTATGTG
>JBAQMM010000145.1:0-2915 GCA_049302815.1 Anaerolineaceae bacterium
TGACACAGCCGGGCGGGCAGGCGTCCAACCCACCGGGCACGGCTCCTCCCGCCAGCTCACCAACCTGGTGATCAATCCGGGCACCACCCCTTATGAAATCATGCTGCGCAGCATCGAAAAGGGGCTCCTCGTGCATGAGTTCCTCGGGCTTGGGCAGGGCAACCCCATCAATGGGGAATTCTCACTTAACGTTTCGCTCGGTTACAAAATTGAAAATGGCAAATTGGTGGGACGCGTCAAGGACGCCATGCTGGCAGGCAACGCCTTCACCGCGCTCAAGAATATCACTGCCATCAGCCAGGAACGCGAGTGGGTCAGCGGTCCATGGGCATATATCAGCGGACTGATGCCCTACATCCAGGTTGGCAAATTGAGTGTGACTGCCAAGTAGTACGAATTTAATAAGCGCTCTTTAAAACAAAGCGGGGCGGATTCAATTTGGATCCGCCCCGGAACTTTCATGTGATCACCATTGCGTAACAGTGGCAGGATTACGGTCATTGCGGAAGAGCAAACCAATGAGAGCGCCGAAAACAAAACCGCCAATATGAGCCCAAAAGGCTGTTCCGCCCACGTCCGTGGAACCCATCGAGAGCACACCGTTGAAAAGCTGTAGGATGAACCACAAGATCAGCACCACCGAGGCGGGCAGCAACCTGAGCCTGAGGAAGAATCCAAACGGAATAAAAGTGTAGATTCGGCTTCGGGGGTACATGACCAGGTAAGCTCCCAACACGGCGGCTATGGCGCCGCTGGCACCCACCGTCGGTACCTGCGAAGCGGGGTTAACGGCAATGTGAGCAAAAGCAGCCACAAAGCCGCCGGCCAGGTAGAACACTAAAAACGGAAAATGTCCCAGGCGGTCTTCCACGTTGTCGCCAAAAATCCACAGGTACAACATGTTGCCGATAAGGTGCATCCAACCGGCGTGCATGAACATGCTGGTAAGAATATCCCGCGCATCCCCCAGGTCGAAACCAGAGGTTACTTGGGAGGGGATCATGGCAAACTCATACAACATGTTCTCCATTCCGGTGCCAGCTGTAAACTCTATCAGAAAAACTATCACATTGACGGCAATCAGCACGTAGGTGATGATGGGCGTTCGCCGGGTTTTGAGCTCATCTCGAATTGGTATCATTTTCGTCCCTTTTCTACTAAGTCTCGTTTTGATGTGCCAGCAGAACCTTTAAGCGGGGATGATTGGCATAAACACCGCGCCTGGCTTCCGGCAATAAAGCCCCAATCTGGCACATGATCTCATCGGTTGCCTGCACCAGGTAATCTCGACCCTCTCCCTCTTTTGACACTGGGAGGGAAAACGCCTTGCCAAAGCGTACATGAACATTCATCTTCTTAAAATGCGAAAGCCGTTTTGCCATGTCAGCAGAACCGGTGATAGCCGCAGGCACAATTTGGACCCCAGCCTTCTTTGCCAGGAGTGCCACGCCTGGTTTGCCGGTTATCAGGGTGCCGTCCTTTGAACGGGTACCCTCCGGAGCCATTCCGACTACCCAGCCGTGCTTCAAATAATCAACCGCGGAGCGGAAAGCGGCAAAATCATATTCTTCGCGGGAAACCCAGATCACCTCCATGGAACTAAGTACCCAGCGAAAAAACGGAATGCGCTGGTATTCCTTGGCGATCATGCCAATCACGTCCTTGCGTGCGGTGGAAAGCATCAGGAACGGTGTATCAAGCCGGCTGATATGGTTTGTGGCAACAATATATCCACCGCTGTCAGGGAGGCGCTCATCGCCATCGACCCGTAAATCAGACAGCTTCTCCAACAGAAACTTGATCACGTTCATAATTGTTTCACGTTGCATGGCAGGTATCCTGAATTATTTTAACCCTTACTTGGCAGATTAGTTCCGGTAAATATCACTGAATCCCAGCATCTACAACCTCCTGCCCGCCGGCCGGGTCCTGATGGTGCACCCTGCGAGTGAATAGAAAGAAGCCAGTCAGCATGAGGACAGACAGGATGATCAGGGGCAGGTAATACAGGGGGCCTAAACCAGCCGACTCAACACCTTGAAGCATGGGCGTCACCCCTCCCGTCAGGGCAATGCCATTCCACAACCCGTGCACAACCACGGTCAGGAGATAGACACCGACCACCCGCCAGACTTTTTTATCCCGCCAGGTGCTGGCTAAAGCCCAGCCCAGCAATCCTCCATTAAAGCAGTGCAGCAGCGATCCCCCAAAACGGCCGAGGACAAACGGGAACCAATCCGCAGGCACGCCGCCGCTCATTTGTGTGGCGTTCAGAAGACCTTCCACCAGGGCAAACCCGGCTCCGCTCATCAGTCCCGCCACGTAGCCTTCTGCCGGTGTAACCTTCTTCCCCGCCAGGAACCAGACCCCCAGCGTCTTGAGGGCTTCTTCGATCAAGGGCACAATTCCGGCAAACAGAACCAGGATCAAGGTCATCACGGTTGGATCGTCGAGGAGCGGCTGCAGCGCCTCTATCATGCCCTCTGAGTCGCTGGCGGAGGATTGAAGTTTGTTGAATAGTTCCAGGAGGGTTTGTTGAAGCTGCGGGTTGGCAGCGGCGAACGTGCCAAAGCCTATCAGCAGGATCACAACCACCACCAGTTCAACAACCATGATGAATATGGTGGTGAAACCGAGACTGAAACTCAACATGCCGGAGTCCCGCTGCGGGTGTTTGCCCCATAACCCGTTCGCGCCAAGATGGATCAACCAGATCACAGGTAGAGCCACCCCTACCAGCACCAGGATGGATTGCAGGGCAGTGCCTGCCCGGCTTCCCACCACCAGCACAACCGCAAAGCCCAACAGGAGCCAGTTGATCCAGCGCATGGGGAGAGTGAGCCAACGGGGCTGCGGTTTGCCGGCGAGTTTGAAACTGGCTGTGATGAGGGAGGGCAGGACGAGCAGCGCCAGCC
>JBAQMM010000146.1:0-2174 GCA_049302815.1 Anaerolineaceae bacterium
GGGGTCGGCGGCAGCAAAAGCCCAGGCTTCAATGATGCCGTCGCGCACCTGCGCACCGCCGTACCCCTCAAAAGCCAGCGTCTCACTCGAGATGGTCACCTCGGCTTTAGCCAGCCGGCGGTCTGCCAGATTGGAAAGGATGCGCAGATGTGCCCGTCCGCCGGTCAGGGCTTCCAGGCTGGCTGCCAGTTGCTCAGCGGCTGTGTTGACGGCGTTGGCACCCATCACATCACGCACATCATAGATCAACTGCACCGCCAAAAAGCCGCCTATGGGTGAGTTTTCGATAATGCGTACTTCCAAGTCCTTGGCTCCTCCGCCCAGGCGTTCAGTGCTGGGGTGCAAACCGGAAAGAGAAGCAAGCAGTTCGTCTCTATGTTCCAGAATGGTTTTCCGCGCCAGAGGCAAGTCCGTCAGATCGAGCAATTGAATCTGACCGATCATCTCCGCTGCGCTCGAACTGGTGTGGAAGCCACCGCTGACCTGAGCCAGTTTTGCCATAAAAGATACGCCCGCCACGATCGAAGGCTCCTCCACCACCATCGGCACAAAAACCGGTTTGCCGTTGATCACAAAGTTTTGAGCAATGCCAACCGGCAGGCTGTAAAGCCCGACCACGTTCTCAATCATGTAATCAGCCGCTTCGAGGCTCAGCCCGCCTTCATGTGACCAGGCGGTCATATCCTCTGTGCTCAGGTTGGTTACCTCCCCCAACAGGGATCGGCGCTCTTCGATGTTCAGTTGATAAAATTTTTTCTTGTCCAGATTAACCTGCTTCCATGCAGCTACAGGGTCGATTAACTAATGAAGATGAGCTGCAATTCAGTCTTTTTTACCATTTTGAGGCTCTAAAAAACTATCAGGCTTGAGAAAAAGGGGAACTTTGCCTGAATTTTACCCTGTTTCAGGCACTTTCTCCGCCCGCAAAGGCTTGAAACCTTAGGCGGCAGGCGGCGAAGCCTTGCGAAAGTTGGTATACTGTGCCCACGACATAGATAACAAACAGGCAGGCAAAATGATGACAGTGACCCAACCAGAGGCCATTTATGATGTTGTGATCATCGGCGGAGGACCAGCTGGTTCCTCAGCGGGGATTTATACCGCCCGCGCCGGACTCTCCACCCTGATCCTTGACAAGGGGCTGACCACCGGCGCCCTGGGCACCACCGGGAAAATTGCCAACTTTCCCGGCATCCCGCGTGAGATCAGTGGGGCAGAACTTCTTGGAACCATCCGCAAGCAGGCCGAAGGATTCGGCGCGTGGTACCTGAACGATAAAGCTATCGGCACCGATCTTTCCAGCGACCCCAAACTGATTTTTGGCAACCAGGGCGTCTATTCCACCCGGTCGGTGATCATCGCCACCGGTTCACTGGGCAGAAACGCCTTGATTAAAGGTGAGGCTGAACTGCTGGGCAGGGGTGTTTCCTACTGCGCGATTTGTGACGCGGCTTTCTTCAAAGGTGCTGAAGTGGCGGTGGCGGGTAAGAGCGATGAAGCGATCGAAGAAGCCTTGTACCTGACCCGCTTTGCCAGCCAAGTGCACCTGCTTTCACCCGCGCCCGAGCTGAAAGCCCCGCTTGAGTTGATCCACGAGGTCGAGGCAAATCCAAAGGTGCAAATTTACCTGGGCGCGATCCTGCGGGAAGTTTTCGGCGAAAACAAAGTGGCGGGAATCCGCTACAGCCTGCGCGGCACGGAGGAAGAACAGACCCTGCCGGTTTCGGGCGTCTTCATTTACCTGCAGGGCGGCGTCCCGATCACGGACTTCGTCGTGGGGCAGCTCGAGATAAGCCCAAGCGGCTGCTTAGTGGTGGATCGCGAATTTCAGACTGCCGTTCCTGGAGTGTTTGCCATCGGGGATGTGCTGTGCCAGCATATCAAGCAGGCGGTGATCGCCGCCGCGGATGGTGCCATTGCCGGCATCGCTGCCGAAAAGTACCTGCGCGGACGCTCAAAGATGGGCGTCGACTGGACCAAGTAGTCCCCAGAAAACCCTCTGCCTTAATCCTGCCAGACTTGGTAGAATAACGTCATGCCACATGTCATCCCCACCGACCTCGCTAAAGCCGCTGAACGGGGCGAGCCTTCGCACGTCTGGCGGGCTGGTCAGCAGCGCCGCTTCGAGATGATGTGTCAGGCTGCCGGTGACCGGCTGAACGGTTGTGTTCTGG
>JBAQMM010000147.1:0-9169 GCA_049302815.1 Anaerolineaceae bacterium
AGGTCTTGCCGGCTCCGGGGGGACCGGCCATTAAGACGTTATGCCCGCCGGCGGCCGCCACCTCCAGAGCGCGTTTGACGTGCTCCTGCCCTTTGATCTCACTGAAGTCGGTCTGAAAAGAAACCGATCCGGAAGGTGCAAAGGGTTTTGACAGGACTGGCGGGATGGTTTTTTCGCCAGTCAGGTGCAGGTACAGGGCTTCCAGGGACTCGACCGGAATGACCTCAATATCGGGGATGAGGGCTGCTTCCGCCGCGTCCACCGCCGGGACGTAAAGGTGTTTGAAGCCTGCCTGTCTTGCCAGGGCAGCCATGGCGAGAACACCCCGCACATGCCGCACCGTGCCATCCAACGAGAGCTCCCCCACCACCAGTGAACCCTCCAGTTGAGCCTGGCTGACCTGTTCTCCGGCAATCAGGACGCCCAAGGCGATCGGCAGATCATAGGCGGGACCTTCTTTACGCACCGAGGCAGGCGCCAGGTTGACAGTTAAGGGTTTGCGGGGGTATGCCAGGCTGGCATTCTTGATGGCAGAATACACGCGCTCACGGCTCTCCTTGACGGCTTCATCGGGGAGCCCGACAATTGCCATGTGGGGAAGACCTTGACCGAAATCCACTTCGATGTCAATGACTACGCCGTCCAGGCCAACGACAGCGCAAGAGAGAACATGAGCAAGCATGGAACAAGTGTATTTGAGAGGACAAAAAAAGTCAACGAAGAGATTTAACTTGAGTCTTCCTGCCCCATATTTATCTCTGTTGGGCAGTATTGCGCCTCTCTTTAGTTGACTTATTTGCTAATTACCATCCATTGCCGGATGGACATTTTCCTGGTTTGCCGGGTTTTGCTTGATCATTAATGATGCTGATATCTCTTCCATTAGCCACGGAGATTGACCCGCAGGGTGAAAGATGCCGGCCCGTTCAGGGTTTCATGGAGTGCGCCGGCACCCTGCCAGGAAGCAACGCCATCCATTGGGTTTGGAGCGGTAAGTGGATGATCCGGTCGGAGGTCAGATACTGGTCTCATCCGGCTCATTAACGACCCAAAATGCAGTCATCTTTGTGTCCGTGCGGTCAAGCTCACCATGTGCAGCAATTCTCAATAGGAATTTTGTCAAAATCCATCCAAAGTAATTTTTGTAAATCAAGTAACTGCTGACAAAGCTTATTTCATATTAAACGGGCTAAACCGCTTGAAACACGCTTCGCCTGAAAGAAAGAGATAGGAATGTTGTGGCAATGCTTGCCAGAATTCCCAAAGAGCTCTTCATATTGAGAATTGCTGCAATTTGTGCCATATCTCTTTCCTGCACGCTAATCAATGATACAATTTTTCGGTTGTTTCGTTCTTTCCATCCCCCAATCCATAGGAGCAGTAATGAAATCTCCTCACCTTCGTAATTTGTTCAAAATCTTGAAAATCGTTTTTGTCTTTTTACTGGCCACCTTGATGCTTGGTGCCACCATTTTTTCAGTCAATGCCCAATCCGGATCGGGAGGTTGGCTAAACTTCGGAACAACGCCCATAAACGGCGCCCCGCAAGTTGACCTGATCCAGGCAGATAGCCTCTCCATTACTCTTCAAGCCAACCTGCCCGGCGCATCGATCGATCAGGTCATGCTCGATGGTCAGACTTACATCCGTTTAGGCGGCGATGGTTACGTGGAAGGAGGAGAAATCGGAGCTCCCTCGCTGCCTGTACTCAGGCGGGATATTGAAATTCCCTTTGGCGCTCAAGTGAACCTTGAAATCCTTTCCCTCGCCAGCCAGTCTACCAGCCTGGAAGCGCTGGGCTTGACCGGCCTGATCGCTCCGCGGCAGTCCTCGCAGCCCAAATGTGGGGAAGCAGCCTCGGCTGCCCTGCCGGACGGATCCATTTACGAAAGTCTAGGTGCCTATCCGGAAGAGGTCGTCCGCGTCACCGGGGAATACATTGTGCGGGGGCATCGCATGGTCCAACTGGAAATCTGGCCGGTTCGCTATACGCCTTCTACTGGTGAACTGGAAACCATCTCGGAGATCAGCGTGAGGCTCAATCTGGACGGCAGCGATATGATCTACACCAACACTGAAGCCGACCGGCTCAATTCCAAAGCCTTTAACGATATTTATGCCGACACAATTCTCAACTACAACCAGGGACGGCCGCTGGTTCAGCCCCAGGTTGGGGAGAAGTATTTAGTCGTTGCCGCAGATACTTACGTATCAGGTCTGGCTGATTTTGTGTCTCTGAAACAAACCCAGGGATACGACGTCACCCTGGCTTCCTTAAGCACTGTAGGCGGCACCGACACCACTTCCATAAAGAATTACATCAGGAACTGGTACCTGGGCAGCACACCGCCGGTTTTCGTGCTCCTGGTGGGGGACGTCAACGATGGTGCTGACAGCATACCTAATTACAATTTCCGTTCTGAAAGCAGCGACTTCCGAACGGACCTGTATTACTTCACCATGGATAATGAGTCTGAATGGGTTCCGGATATCCTGTACGGGCGCTTCCCAGTGCGCGACGCCACCCAGCTTGCCAACATGATCAACAAAATTGAAGCCTATGAAGCCGCCAGCGGAGCGGAGCCCTGGGTGAAGAAGGCAGCCTTCCTCGCCAGTGATGATGGCGGGTATTACCAGGTAGCTGAAGGCACGCATAACTACGTGATCAACACCTACACTTTGCCCAAAGCCTACAGCGGTATCTTCCCGACCAACCCATATCCGGGTGGGGATAAGCTCTACGCAATTACCTATGACGCGGAATCTCAGGACGTGGTCAACTCGATCAACAATGACCGGGTAATGGTAGTCTATAGCGGGCATGGCAGCTCCACCAGCTGGGCTGGACCGAGCCTCAACCAAACGCAGGTGCGCGCATTAACGGGCGTGGCAGTGCCATACGTGGCAGGGCATGCCTGTATCACCTCAGATTTCACCGTCAATGAGTCGTTCGGCGATACCTGGGTGATAGAACCTGTCAACGGAGCCCTTACCTACCTGGGAGCCAGCAACTACTCGTACTGGGATGAGGATGATACGCTGGAAAGAGCGATTTTTGATACACTTTTCAGAGACCCATTGGGGATAGATGTTCCCAGCATCGGTGAGATGAAACATGCTGGTCTGGTTGCTGTGGATGCCTCTAACACAAGCCTTGACCAATATTATTGGGAAGAGTACCACTTGTTTGGCGACCCAAGCTTAATCATTGTGCTGGGTCCCCGCACGCCAGATTTCACCCTGACCATCCAACCTGACATGATCAACACCTGCAACTCCGGTTCAAATGCGGCACTCGTGAATGTGGGCAGCTTAAATCAATATGACACCCCGGTGGACTTGACTGCCTCGACGGTTTCCGGCTTTAGTTTTTCTTTCGATCCGACCGGTCCAATCACACCTCCCGGAGCCAGCACACTCAACATCAATGGTGACGGCACGGCTGCTTTTGGTGCTAATACCGTGAGCATCACCGGCACTTCCGGAAGCCTGACCCACTCGACTGATCTTCTGCTGAATGTGTTCACGCCTCTTTCCAGCGGTCCCGCCCTGCTCCTGCCGGCTAATGGAGCTGAAGATGTGGACACTCGGCCGACATTTACCTGGCAGGCAGTGACTGAGGCCCAGACATACCATTTACAGGTTGCGACCGATGCCGGCTTTGCCAACATTGTGATAGATGAACCGGCATTGGTGGGAACCAGCTATGAACCCGTCGGGCATCTCCAGACAGACACTATCTATTACTGGCGGGTGAGCGCGGATAATCCCTGCGGCGCGACACTGGATAACCAAACCTTCACCTTCCGAACAAAACCAGGTCCTGGTGACTGCCCGACAGGCACCACTGCACAAACTCTCTATTTCACGGACTTTGAGAATGGTTCGGAAGGATGGATGGATGCCAGTAGCGGCAGCCTGAAATGGGTGGAATCCACGGCGCGATCTCACTCACCTGTGACATCCTGGCTGGGAACGGCACCGGCAGTGATTGCCGATCAGAGGCTGGTTTCTCCGACCTTTTCGCTCCCTTCGGATGAATTACCCCTCTCGCTGGCGTTCTGGCACCGCTGGACTTTTGACAGCCCAAATGTCTGCAATGACGGTGGCGTCCTTGAAATCAGCACCAATGGCGGGGCTTCCTGGAGTGCGGTCAGCGCATCCAAATTATTGACCAATCCTTACACTGGCACAGTCAAGACTGGTGTTTTCAATCCGCTAGCAGGGAAGAGTGCTTGGTGCGGAGTCTCTGACTGGGTCTGGACAGTGGTGGACCTGGAGGATTATCAGGGCGAGGATGTGCTCTTCCGCTTCCGCCTGGGAACCGGCAATACTGGCAGTGCCGAGGGCTGGTACCTGGATGACGTCAGGGTCCAAAGTTGTGTTCAGGATCCTTTGCACAAGATCTATATTCCCATCCTGACAAGGTAAGTGCGATTGCATAAAATCGGGGTCTGAGAATTCAGACCCCGATTTTTTTGTGATGAGCATGGGCGAGTAGGTAGGAAAAAATCCCCATTCAGGCTAAGAGTATAACGATATCTGGATCAATTCCTAAGGTTTTCTCTTCTGCAATTTCTCGGAGCTTCAGCGAAGAGGAGAAGACCGCCAAGACAATTTTCGCGACCTGAATCTTGATCCAAATAGTGGAAATTAGTGCTCTTTTTGGCTGAAACAAAGCTGACATACCGGATGCCCCTGCGCGATCGTTTCACCCAGGATAAACTCAACCTCCGGGAAATTGCTGACGATGCCGCGGTCGCCATCCATAGCGATATCACACAAATGCCGGATGTCTTCTTCACTCGCGCCCAATTTTTGCCAGGCAGAGACCAGCGGGCAGTAGTGGAAGTTCAACTGGTAAGTTTCTTCGTTTTCCTGTACAACCTCCATCTCAAAGACTTTCCTGACAGTGCCTCCTGCAAAGACTTTCGAAAAATTGGTCAGGTCAGTTGGCTCTTCAAAGCCAACATGCAAGCGCCCGCCCTGCAGGGTGCCGGTCTCGAGAATGGCTTTCCGGGCGAAGTCGTCCCAATCCAAGCCACGATCGCGGGCTTCCCGCATCAACAAGTACATCCAGGTGGCGCGATGTTCAATGGCAGCGCGGACTTCGTTGACGGTCAGATCATCCGTTATGGTGGGAATGTTGTGAATTTCAGTCATGGTCATACTCCTTATGACGCCTGTATAGGTGAAGCACTTTTCAGGAACAATTTTGGTCATCAGCCGGTGACCTCTCTGATAGATTGTACCCTGAGCTGAGCATTGCGGATCAGAACCTGCTTGGATTCAATAAAAAAGCGCTCAATACTGAGAGGGCGCTTGGATGAATGGGCTGTATCCATCGATCCGCGATTGTAACAAAGATAAAGCCCTGCAGGGCGTCTGTGAGTTCCATAGGGCTATGTACTCTGTTGAGCGAAATTTGATGAATTTCAACAGCGAATCAACTAAAACTGTGCTCAGTATCGGGGAAGGGGATAAAAAAAGATGCCCCCATCGAGACTCGAACTCGAGTTATAGCCTTGAAAGGGCTGTGTCCTAACCGCTAGACCATGGGGGCTTCTCAGTTAACGGAACGGTATTCTACCAGAGGACTCTAACCCGGTCAAGGCTCAGTTTGAGGGCTTGTTTTAGGACATGTTTCCCTTGCCGGCGGACATGGCCGTTCGACAAAAAACCCCTGGGTGCCGCACCCAGGGGCAATGTCTGCTTGAATACAGTCAGAAAGCCGACCGGCGGTTTTTAAACAATATATCCAAACATAACTTGATATGTAAATGTGGCCAGATACAAACCATTAAAGTAAACGGACAGATACCCATACTCGCCGCTGACCCAGGCCGATGTGGTTATGCTGGACGCAAATGGCCCTGTAACGCTGGTGACTGTAACGCTCTCCATCGCTTTCCAATTGTCATTCAGGTTATACCAGCCGATAACGGTCGAATTAACGGTCGCCATGAGGTATTCGTTTCTATCGTAAATATTGTGCTGAAATTTGGCGGTAACTTTCTTGTCAGTGGGAGACTTTGCGGAAAGGCCTTCTTCCCACTCAATTGCGACCAATGAGGTTTTGATGGTAAATTGCTTAGGGACTTCGACATCGTCAATCGATTCGGATATTTTTTCAGAAATAATAGTAAATTGAAATTCGGGAACAAATAGGATACTCGTTGAGTTAGAGAATGATTCAGGGATTTCTTGCAGTTCCACTGGTGCTTCGGCTGGCTGCCGGGCAAATACGGGGGTAACGGAGAACAACAAACAAGTGACTAACAAAAAGACAGACAAAACAGTTTTTTTCATTTGGACCTCCCTTTCCACTTTTACCCCAATATTCCGCCTGTGTCAAGGTTAGCGCATCAGACAAGAAATAGTCAAATTAAGGCAATCTTCACCATAAGTTTTCTTGTGATTACCACTCTGATTTTTACCAATATTATCCTTGATTCAATACAGGAAAATCTGATATCTTAGCGCTTATTCACTATTGCCAACGTTCACTTTCCAAAACAAAACGGATCCTCAATCTCTGCATCACTCCAGGTTTTTATTGCCATACGAGACATGGCTTTGGCATGAATTCGATCATGCCAAATAAATCTTCTTAATACTTTACGCAACGACCAGTATTCGTCATAACTTCCCTTTGTTGTAGAACTCAATAAAAAATCTGCTTGTTCTTCAAGTTTGTCAAACCCATGTTGGCGCGCTACAACAATATCATCCTGATTTTCAATTTCTACACCTATTTCTCCAAAATAATAATGTGCTACGCCATTGGCATGTTCATGCATCTCATGGGCTGTTCTTGGCACATCACCGTAAAAAGTTTTTCTTTCTGGCAAGGTTGTTTTGTTTTTATCGGGTATTGACTCAAACAGTGTTTGAAAATCCTGTGCAGATTTCATAACTAAGGATTTCAGATAATCATATTCTTTTCTCATCAACGGCTGCTTTTCACTATTGAAGATAACTTCTGTGTCTGCGTCTTCAATTTTCAAGCCACTTTCCCATGTTTGGATAATGAGATGTTCAATACCGTCTGCCGGAGGGACAAGATTCGCCCATAAACAGTACCTCCTGATTTCATCCGGAAACTTCTTTAACGCATTTTCGAGCGAGGCGCCTCTTGTATAAGTTCCTATAAAAGACTCAGAATAAAGTAAACATCCTTTTTCATTAAATTCATGCACGATTCTGTTCTTCATCGACTACACCTCACAAATAAAACAATCTATCGACCTGACAGTTTAACATAAAATAATTGATTGGGATTGGCACAGGATCTCCCCTAAAATCGGTTTTTGAGCAACCTTTTTACGAAACGGAGTAACGCTATGCAGACCAATCAATTTGATTATATAGGGATTCAGTCATGTTGTCCTCAGGGATGAAATGGGATGAATAAACCTGCCTACATCCTTTCACTGACATGGGAACATATCATTTGAACCATCCAATTCGGTTCAGTAACTTTTTCTTTTGGCTTGACGGCAAGTTGATTGTTTTTTATTCACCTGATGTCGTTTCCGCTGTTTCGTTGGATACCCAAATGTCCATAGTTTCGTTAATTTTCCCTGTTTGAAGTAACATATTGATCGGTTTCAGGATATAATCAATCATCTAATCGGTTTGTTCATTATGAAAGGGGTCCCATGAATAAAAATCCTGCCCGCATTTTCGCTTGTTTGATTGTGCTTTCTTTCGCCCTGCAGCTATCTTCAGCCGCAGCCGCATCGAACCCTATTGACGTTCAAGACCGCACCCGAAATGTTGATTTTGAAAAGGTTGGACCTGAGACAGGATACCCACCTGATTATCCTGATGAAAGGCTTGATCCGGAATTTGAAGCAAATTTCGAAGCTGAACTGGATCGGCACTACCAGGACTACCTGTTAAACACGGACCTGCCTGAAAAGGTCATTGCCCGCCTTGAAACGTACTCTGAACCGGTTGCGGAGCGAGAGTACATTCCCCCGACTGCGGAGGAGATCGCCCAGACCAGGTCGCAAGTGGAGAGTTTCGCCTGCAGCCAGGTGACAGATGTACCCGCAACGGAGTGTGAAGCGTTAGTCGCGCTGTATGAGAGTACGAACGGGGCAGGCTGGGGAGATCATACCAACTGGCTTGAGACGACCACGGTAGACAGTTGGTATGGAGTATCCGTTAGTGATGGGCATGTTACTGACCTCTCTCTGTCTGACAACCAGCTGAGCGGGGCGATCCCGCCAGAACTGGGCAGCCTCACCAACCTGTATGATCTCATTCTGGGAGGCAACCAGCTGAGCGGGGCAATCCCAGCCGAACTGGGACAACTCACCAGCCTGCAGTATCTCGAGCTGTTTGACAACCTGCTGAGCGGTTCAATGCCGCCAGAATTGGGCAGCCTCACCAACCTGGAGCGGCTCTCTCTGTCTAACAACCAGCTGAGCGGGGCGATCCCGCCAGAACTGGGCAGCCTCACCAACCTGCAGGTTCTCTCTCTGGGCGACAACCAGCTGAGCGGTTCGATCCCAGCCGAACTGGGACAACTTACCAACCTGTGGCAGCTCTATCTGTATAACAACCTGCTGAGCGGGGCGATCCCGCCAGAATTTGGCAGCCTCACCAACCTGGAGGAGCTCTATCTGTCTGACAACCTGCTGAGCGGGGCAATCCCAACCGAATTGGACAACCTCACCAACCTGTATTATCTCTATCTGTATAGCAACCAGCTGAGCGGGGCAATCCCAGCCGAATTGGGACAACTCACCAACCTGCGGGAGCTCTGGCTGTCTGACAACCATCTGAGCGGAAGCATCCCGCCAGAACTGGGCAGCCTCACCAGCCTGGGTTATCTCGATCTGGGAGGCAACCAGCTGAGCGGGGCAATCCCGCCAGAACTGGGACAACTCAGCAGCCTGGAGTATCTCTATCTGTCTGGCAACCAGCTGAGCGGGGCAATCCCAGCCGAATTGGGCAGCCTCACCAGCCTGTATGATCTCTATCTGTCTGACAACCAGCTGAGCGGAAGCATCCCGCCAGTATTGGGCAGCCTCACCAACCTGCGGGAGCTCTGGCTGTATAACAACCAGCTGAGCGGGGCGATCCCGCCAGAACTGGGCAGCCTCACCAGCCTGTATGATCTCGAACTGGGACGCAACCAGCTGAGCGGGGCAATCCC
>JBAQMM010000148.1:0-4236 GCA_049302815.1 Anaerolineaceae bacterium
GCGCACGGCGGAGGATCGGGGGTAGATCCCGTAGGGTGTAATCTTCTTTTGATTGCACCAATGTTGGAGCCCGCTATTCTGAGCTATCTGTCATTCTAATGGAGCGAAGCGAAGAATCTTGCCTTACCCAACTCATCATTACTTTATGATGGAGTTCTTTCGTCGTTATCACTCCTCAGGATGACATGCTTGTTCCATTAATAAATTTCACAGGGTGTGTTCAAATGAAGAGCACGCCATTATCGAACAAACCTTATCGTTGGTGTGCACAAAAACGGCGCACACCCCATGGGCTCCTCAGGATGACACGGGTGGATGTTATTCTGAGCAAAGCGAAGAATCTTGCTTTCTTCTATAACAAAAAACTGCCCGGGTGGAAAACCCAGGCAGCCTCACCATCTTAACCGAGTAAAGCTCAATAGGAACTGTTGGAATGGGAGATTTCAATGCCCTTGACGCACAGAAACTTTGGAATGACCATCGCGCATGGGTTGCGCTGCCCATAACTGTTCGAGACGTTATGCGCCACCTGCTTCCTCGAAAGCCACTCCAGCCGCTCTCCAAACAGATCCGCGAAGGTCTGGGTGACGCGTACGTTATATGGCACCACAACGTTGCCGTCCCGCTTCAACAGCAGCGCCCCAAACCTGGAACTGCCGGTAATCATGCCGGCTGAGAAATTGACGAAGTTCATGTAATGGAGGTAGGGAATGTACAGGATATCTTCCTCCCGCGGCATTTCCACCAATTCCTGTAGGCTCGCCAACGGCGCGTCCCCGCCGTCCACCACCAGGTTGTTATGATAGACTGTATGCCCGGTGGGTTCCACCCCAAACTCATCCGCATCGTCCTGCTCCCAATAGAACTTTTGAAAGACGCCCCGCACAAACAACGGGAAGCGCTTGCGTTCTATCCCCATCACATCGTGGCTGAAAGCATAGGTTTCCACTCGGTCCGGATCGTCCACCAGGCTGAATTTGGGCGAAAGCACCAGTTGCCCCTGCTGCTCCTCGCTCAGGAAGGAGTAACCGCGTTTCATGTAGCTGCCGTTGGGACCAAACCCTTGCAGCATGTCCAGGAGGCCCCCGATGGCGGACGAGCCAAACACGACGGTATACTTTCCCAGTGGGATTTGTGCCGCCGCGTCTTCGCTGTAATGCTTGACCAGATAAGCCAGCTCGTCGCGCAGCCCCAGTGGGTCCAAATCAGTTTTTGCCTGGGCAGACTGTTCGGCGTTAACCTCCCACTTGAGCCGCTGGTGCGAGAGCACCACGGTGATCTGGGCGTCACTGCTGGCGAAGTACTGGGTGTGCTCGGTTTTGGTGCTGATCTGGGCGGTGATGGTAGTGCCGTTCGAGAAAGCTCCCGAAAGCTTGATCTCATCGGTTTCCAACCCCGCGGAGACGTTGTTGAAATATGCCAGGCGTTCCGCGTTGCTGAGCGCCGCCAGGGCGGGATCGTAGGCACGCGTATCCCGCACATCCACCTTGTAGTCGGGCTGAGTCGGGGTGTACGAGAGCGGTTGGGCGTGCTTGACCATCGTGGCAGCAGTATCAATACCCTGCTTCATGGGTTCTACCTGCCGCGGATCAGCGATCATGCTGTAGGTGGCGCGCTTCTGTCCCTCGTAAACGTTGATCTCCAGCCGCACCAGGTGTTCATTGGTGTTCAGGCTGATGGCGGAGTTGGCAAAGCGCATCAGGCAGCTGTCCTCTTCGTGGTACCGGATGGCGGCGTCCAGCCCCTTTTCCAGGGCGTAAGCGCGCAGGTCTTTCAATAAGCTGATTACGTTGTTTTCCATCGCTATTCTCCTACCGTTACATTATCAAAGCGACATACCGGAACGCCGTGCCCCAACTGCATGATCTGGTTGGGCTGACCCTTGCCGCAATTATCTACGTAGTGGACTTCCCAGGTGCGTTCGTCCCCAACCGCCGTGAGCGAGTTGTAGAACTTGACCGTGTCGCCCTTGTAGGTGGAATTTTTCACCACGCCTGTAACCGCGCCATCCTCCACCAACCAGCCGATATCGGTGGCAAAGTGAAACTGCTCCCGGTTAGAGCCGATGGACCAGCTCTTGTCGCCGTCCAGGATGATGCCCTTCTCGGTTTCGCGGACGATGTCGTCCAGGGTACCGTCGGTACCCGGGTCAACATTGATGTTGGTCATGCGTTCAATCGGGACGCGGTAGAAAGAGGTAGCCCGGTCAGCGCCGGAGCTACCGTTGAAGATCTGTCGGTGGGCTTTGGCGTTGGCTTCCTCAACCATCTGCCGTCCGGTGATGGCTCCCACCAGGATGCCCTGATCGATCAGCAGGTTGTTCTGCGCCGGCACGCCGTCATCGTCGAAGCCGAAGCTGCCGGGAGTGTTTTCCAGGGTGGCATCCGCTCGTACGGTCAATTTGGGGGAACCGTAGCGCAGCTTGCCGAAATCTTCCAGTCGCACGAAGGAACCGCCGGCAAATGCCAGTTCATAGCCAAGGATGCGGTCCAGCTCCAGCGGGTGCCCGATGGTTTCGTGGGTCTGCAGGAACATGATGCCGGGCAGCAGGATTACAGAGCGCTGATCTTTGGGGCAGCTTTCTGCTGCCAGCAGCTGATTAAGCTCGTACACGATCCGCTCGGCGTTGTCAGAAAATACCTGCGGGTTCAGCGATTCCCACCCGCGCGTTGCTCCCTGCCGACCGGGCAGGAACTTACGGGTCTGCATGCCGCCTTCTTTATCCACACCCATCACACGAATGCCGGGGAAGACGTCGATGATGTTCTTTTCGATCTCGCTGCCTTCCGAATCCAGAAAGATGATCTGCTTCTTGACGAATTCAATCGAGGCGATCCGTTGCAGCACACCGGGCTGATTTAGCTGCTGATCCAGCTGCTGGAGGAAGTTCACCTTCTCTTCCAGCGGGACTACAAAGGGATCAATCTGGTTGGGGCTGCTGAAAGCGCCCTGGATGGCGTCTTTTTCTGCCAAGCGTACTGGAAAGGTGACGCGTTCGGCTGCCACGCGGGCGTTGTCAAAGGCTTTGTCGAAAATATCACTCAGCTTGCTCAGATCGGATGAGGCGCTGAAACCCCAGGCGCCCTGATAGAGCACCCGCACGCCCACCCCACTCTGGTAGGAGGAGGAGAGGTCTTTGAGGTTGCCGTTCCACATGACCAGACTGTTGGATTCTTCGTAAGGGTACCAGCGCGCGTCCACATAGGTGGCGCCGTTGCTTTTGAGCTTGTCGATTTGTTGCTTAAGTTCTTGCTTCACGGTGATTGCTCCTTGTTGATTGATGGTGAAACTAGGAAAATTATAATGGAGATTGGGACGCGGGCGGGGGAAATGCATCAATCAAGTGAAGAGAATACATAGGAAGAGCTGTGTAGGTCAGTTCATGCCGGTTTCCGGACTGTGCGAGCCGGAGCCTGTCATCCTGAGGAGCATAAGCAACGAAGGATCTTGAGACTTGCTCCTAATGTTGCGAGCGGGTGTAGGATTCTTCGCTTCGCTCCATAAATGACAGATCGTTTAGAATGACAGACTCCAGTATGGGCGCAAACAGATGAGAGTCTACGCGCAGAGCGTTCCCTTCACAACTCAACCCCGTCATTCCAAAAGCTTGGTTGGGCTTTCCGGCAAGGTCACGCAAATATCCAATCCCCCGCTATCTCGGTTCCGGGCGGCGATCGTGCCGCCCTGCAATTCGATCAGTTGCTTGGCGATTGCCAGCCCCAATCCCGATCCTCCGCTCGAGCGGGCGCGGGACTTCTCCTGGCGCCAGAAGCGGTTGAAGATCAACGGCAATTCCTCATCCGGCACGCCTGGTCCCTCGTCCACCACGTGGATCTCAACCCCCTCCGTTCCCTTTCGCACCTGCAGTCCCACCGTACTGTCTGCTGGGGCATAGCGCAGGGCGTTATCCAGCAGATTGCTGATCACCTGTTCAAGCCGGTGCGGATCCACCCGCACCAGCGGCAGGTCGGGGCCAACCTCCATGCACAAGGTTACCGGGATTTCGGATGCCTCGGCGGAAAACAAATCCAAAGCCGGCTGGAACAGCATGCCTAGGTCAACATCCTGATATTCAACATGCAACTGGTGCGACTCTGCCAGTGCCAGCAGCCTCAAATCTTCCACCAGCCGTTCCAGCAGGTAGGTCTCGGCCAGGGCTGGCGCAATGACCTCCTGTGAAGGCGGGTAAACCCCATCCATGACCCCCTCCAGCCGTCCGCGCAGGACGGTCAGAGG
>JBAQMM010000149.1:0-6267 GCA_049302815.1 Anaerolineaceae bacterium
GATCATAAAAACTGCTTTCATAGGCAATCAGACACATAAACGAACCAACAAATGCACATATTGCCAACTCAAAATGATCAAAAGTGTCGTTTTTTCACAAAAAGAAATTTAGATGCAATTGCCCTGATAATACTTACTGAAGAGGGTCTTAAAGAAAATTCCAACATTAGTAAGAATTCCAATGGACGTAATGATGAATTATTTGAAGAATTACTAAACGCGATTCGTTCGATAAAGCCGGTAAAGTACAAATTACCGCATAACCTCTACATAACAGCGAACGATGGTTTATGATAATTATCATAATTGTACACTCAGTCGCGATATTCCAGAAAAGACAAAAGACAGGTTGTGGATTCACCCTGCTTAAAAAATAATCCAATAATAACGCGTAAAGAGAAAAATATTTGTTTTTCAGTATGATAATTACTGTAATAAATACTTGACAAATCCAAATAAAGCTGCTATACTTTACAGTATGAAATCTACCGCTAAATATTCTTGCGAGGGTATATGAAAGATGCCTTGGGCAAAATATCGGAAATACAAGTGGGTTACCAATCCCGCGAAGGAATCCGTGCACAAGCTGATGGCAGCTATTTTCTGCTTCAGGCTCGGGACCTTGATAAGCTACGTCAGATAGATTGGTCAAATCTGACTCGGTTCACCCCTTCTGGCGCGATCAGCAAATCTGAAATCAGGCAGAGCGATGTTTTATTCTTGGCGCGAGGGCAAGATAATTTTGCTTATTTGATAAGTCATGACACGCGCAATGTCCTTGCGTCTAATTCTTTTTATATTTTGCGCGCAAAAACAGAAATTGTCCTTCCTGAATTCTTGGCATGGTGGCTCAATCAAACTCCCGCGCAGGAGTATATCAAGTTGAACCGCAGTGGAAGTTCGCTCCCCTTTCTTTCTGTTTCCGCCTTATCGTGTCTTGAAGTCCCCATTCCAGTTCTTGAGATGCAGCGGAAAATTGGTGTACTGGAGATGCTGCGAAAAAAGGAGGCCGATTTGTTAGATTTATACCTGACGAAAAAATCGGCTTTGGTTGAAGCTGTTTGTCTGAACGCAATTATCGAATAGGAGAATATCAAGAATGGCGAATTCACATGTCAGCAAAAATGAAATTGGACAAATCGTCTGGGCGGCTTGCGATACCTTCCGCGGTGCGGTGGACCCGTCTGAATATAAGAACTATATTTTGACAATGCTATTTGTAAAATATTTAAGCGATCTAAGGAAAGATATCCTGGAAGACTACACCAAGCGGTACAACGGCGATATGGTCCGTGTGGAACGCGCCATGAAGCGAGAGCGCTTCGTGATGCCAGATGAAGGCACGTTTGATTATCTTTACGAACGGCGTGACGCGGCTAACGTCGGTGAAATAATCAATATCGCTCTTGAAAAGATTGAGGATGCCAACAAATCCAAACTGGAAGGCGTTTTTCGGAACATCGATTTCAACAGTGAAGGCGCGCTGGGGCAAACCAAAGACCGCAACCGCCGGCTAAAGAATTTGTTGGAGGATTTCGCAGATCCCCGTTTGGACTTGCGCCCATCCATCATTGGAAATCGTGACATTATCGGGGATGTTTATGAGTATTTGATTGGCCAGTTCGCAGCCGGTGCCGGCAAGAAAGCCGGCGAATTCTACACACCGCCAGAAGTATCCATTTTACTGGCAAAGCTGGTGCAGCCTAAACCAGGCGATCGCATTTGTGACCCGGCTTGCGGATCGGGTTCCTTGTTAATCCGCGTTGCCAAGGAGACAGACAGTCAAAATTATTTCCTCGGCGGGCAAGAATCCAACGGCTCGACCTGGGCACTGTGCCGGATGAATATGTTCCTGCATGATATGGATGGTGCCCAAATTGAATGGTGCGATACAATTTCCAATCCGCGCCTGCTTGATCACGACGAGCTGATGCGCTTCAATGTTGTCGTCGCCAATCCACCGTTCTCTTTGAAGAAATGGGGGGTTGAATTTGCCACCAACGATCCTTACAACCGCTTCCACCGCGGGCTGCCGCCGGCCAGCAAAGGCGATTATGCCTTCATCAGCCACATGGTGGAAATCGCACTGGAAGGCGAAGGGCGCGTTGGGGTCATTGTCCCGCACGGCGTGCTCTTCCGCGGTGCAGCAGAGGGCATCATTCGCCGGCAGTTCATCGAAGAGAACATCCTGGAAGCTGTCATCGGGCTGCCGGAGAAGCTCTTCTTTGGCACGCCCATCCCCACTGCCATTCTGGTTTTTAACAAAGCGCGTAAACCCTGGGCAGAAGCGCAAACAGATCGTGATCAGCACATTCTGTTTATTGACGCTTCGCGCGACTTCGAAAGCGGCACCAACCAGAATGTTTTGCGCAATGACGACATCAACCGCATTTTCCAAACCTACCTGGATTTCAAGCCAATCGGGAAATATGCTTCGCTGGCGACCTTAGCCGATGTTCAGGCAGCGGATTACAACCTCAACATCCCGCGTTACGTGGACACTTTTGAAGAGGAAGAAGAAGTCGATATCCCTGCTGTGCAGAAGGAAATTGAGGAGATCGAGGCGGAGCTGGTTCAGGTGCAGGCTGAAATGAAGAAATATCTGGAGGAGTTGGGGCTGGGAGGTGATCAATGACCGAGCAACTCCCAGAAAAAGCTATGGATATTCTGATCTACCAGGCGGAAGATGGCAAGACCCATATCAATGTTCGCATGGAAGGTGATACGGTATGGCTTACTCAATCTGCAATGGCTGAATTGTTTCAGACGTCGCCACAGAACATCACGATGCACATTAAGAATATCTATGCCGAAGGTGAATTGAGCGAGGAGGCGACTTGTAAGGATTACTTACAAGTTCAATCGGAAGGCGGCCGAGAAGTACAACGCGCTTTGAAGCATTACAACCTGGAAGCGGTTATTGCAGTTGGCTACCGCGTAAAATCCCACCGCGGTACGCAGTTCAGACGCTGGGCGACTGAAAGGCTGCGCGAGTACCTGGTCAAAGGCTTCACCATGGATGACGAACGCCTGAAAGAAGGGCGTGGTCTGGGCGCGGACTATTTTGACGAACTGCTCGAGCGCATTCGCGATATTCGCGCTTCAGAAAAGCAGTTTTACCGCAAGATCACTGAAATTTACGGTTTGTCCGTGGATTACGACCCCAACGCGGAAATCACCCATGATTTTTACGCCGGCGTGCAAAACAAGCTGCACTGGGCAATTACCGGGCATACCGCGGCTGAATTGATTGCGGAACGCGTTAGTGCTGCCAAACCTAATATGGGGCTGACCAGTTGGAAGGGCAAGAAAGTACGCCAGGCGGATGTGACCGTTGCCAAGAACTATCTGGCAGAAGATGAACTGCGCAGCCTGAACCGTATTGTGACCATGTATTTGGATTACGCCGAGGATCAGGCGGAGCGCCACCAGCCCATGTATATGCGCGATTGGGTGCAAAAACTGGATGCCTTTTTGCAGTTCAACGGGCGTGAGGTACTGCGCGACGCCGGCCGGGTTTCAGCAGAAGTGGCAAAAGTATTGGCGCTTTCGGAATATGAAAAGTTCAACGTGGCTCGTCTGGAACGGGAAGCCAGCCAGCCGGATGAGGATTTTGATATGGCAGTCAAAAAGCTTAAAGATCAAAGCCAAACCAAAAGAGGGGATTAATGAAAAGCACCAAATCCAGTCAAAATGAAACCCTAAGATCGCAAGCCCACCAATTACCAGAAAGATGGTCTTTGGAGCCTTTTTCGAATGTGGTTGACATTAATTGCAACAGCATATCCGCTGATACACCTGACAACTATTCTTTTTATTATTTATCTCTTGGTGATGTTGATAAAGGCATTATTAATCACCCTACGAAAAAAATAAACTTTAAAGTTGCACCAGAAAGAGCTAGAAGAATTGTCAGAAAAGGCGAAATTCTCTTATCAACCGTTCGACCAAACTTGCAAGGGTTTGGATATGTAGATTTTAATGGCGATGATTATGTGTGTTCTACTGGCTTTGCTGTATTGAGGCCTAAAAATAAAGCTGTAGGTCAATATTTATATCAATTTTTGTTTTCTCGTCAGGTCACAAAATATTTCTATTCTTGCGTGGTAGGAAGCAATTATCCAGCTATAAATAATAGCGACATTGAAAGAATCCCAATACCGCTACCACCAGTTGATGAGCAGATTAAGATCTCACAAATTCTCTCTACCTGGGACAGCGCCATTGAGCGCGTGCAGCGGCTGATCGAGGCCAAGCAGCGGCAAAAGAAAGGGCTGATGCAGGGTCTGCTGACAGGCAGGCTACGTTTTCCGGAATTTGGTGAGCCTGCTGAAAAAGTGGGAGATGTACCAAGTGGATGGGAAAAAACTAAATTAAAAAATGTGTCTGATATTTTTATTAGTAACGTCAACAAACTGGTCAACGAAAATGAATTTGAGGTCCGTTTATGCAATTACATGGATGTCTATTCAAATGAGTACATTACAAGCAAAATCGAGTTTATGCAAGGAACTGCATCCCGTTTGGAAATATCAAAATTCCGATTATTCAGAGGAGATGTCCTTCTCACAAAAGATTCTGAAACCAGCGAAGATATTGCCAGTACTGCTGTGCTGATGGAAGATATTGATAATCTACTATGTGGATACCATCTCGCAATTCTTCGACCAAAAAAGGATTTGGTAAACCCCGTCTTTTTATCAAAATTATTGTCATTTGGAAAATCTCATAAGCATTTTGTCACCCATGCCAATGGCGTAACGCGATATGGTTTATCTCTCACTTCGATTACCAACGCCCCAATTTATCTTCCTGCCCTGGGTGAACAAACAAAGATAGCTGATTTGATTATGGAAATTGACAGGGAAACAGCCATATATTCTCAGATGTTGGAAATATATACTCGTCAGAAGAAAGGTCTGATGCAAAAACTGCTCACGGGTGAAATTCGGGTGAAAGTGGATTAGGAGGAAAATAAAATATGCTCAAGCGTTTTCAAGTTATTCAAGGAGTTGGTACTTTTTCGAATTTTCGGCCACAGAAAAATGGTCTTGATCTCTCGAAAAACACGATTATTTATGCAAACAACGGTTATGGGAAGAGTACGATCGCAACTATTTTAAAGTCCGCATATTTAGATGATCCTCAGAGAATCCTTGCCCGGAAAACATTAACCGCGCAACAAAACCCGATTGCCCAAGAAATCATCATTCTGGTCGAAGACGGAACACTGGTTTTTCAGAATGAAAAATGGTCATATAACCTAACTGCGAGCCAGCCGGAAATTTTGGTTTTTGATCAACAATATGTTTTTGACAATCTATTCGTTGAAAAAGTTGAATCAGAACATAAACAAAGCATCCATAAAATCATTATTGGCCACGAAGGCGTGCAAATCAGCACGGATCTAACCAATGCAAAGGCTGTAGAAAAAAGCCTAAAACAGTCATTAGATGAATATAAGAAGGAATTAACTGCAAAGGCAACCAGTACATGCCGAAAGGATTATTTAGCCATTAAAGATACTGAAGAACCAGCAATGATTGCTGAACTTCAGAAAATTGAAAATAAGTTGCAGATTAGCCGGGAAAAAGAGGAGCTGTCTGGATTAGTGAAATTTCCAACTGTATCGAACATAAGCTGGGATTTTTCAGAGATTTTAGATGCCGCCCAAATCAATCTCCAAAGTATTCATGAGGATGCAAGAGTCCTTTTTAATGAGCATATTCAAAGCCATCTGAAAAAGCCCGATTCTGCTGAGGGCTTTATTCGGCAAGGATTGGAACAGCTCGTGGATAATTGCCCGTTTTGCGGTCAAAGTTTAGCAGGTGCTGATGTCTTAATTCGCACCTATCAAGAGTTATTTGACTTGGCTCACAGCCAGGCAATCGAAAAAATTAATGCCGTAAAAAATACTTGGGTAAAATGGGATCCAAGCGCTGAGATTCTAAGGATAAAAGGGGTTTCAGACCAATGCAATGTATCGCTCCAAAAGGTTGATGCGCGTTTAGACCTGAATATCTCCAGAAGTATTCCACCCATTAATTTTGATATTTTTCAACAACATGCACTTGATGCAAAGAGTCAGATTGTTGATGCTCTCTCAAAAAAAGAGGCGAGTCTAAACCAGGAAATTGATTTACAGTTTTTAATTAATTTTGAAAAGGAAAAAGAGGAACTAAACCACCAGATCAATAATGCAAATATGTTGTATCAAAATGCCACTCAATTGGCACAAGAGCGGCTCGCAGCCATTGATGCACAATC
>JBAQMM010000150.1:0-11354 GCA_049302815.1 Anaerolineaceae bacterium
GTCTCGTCCCGGGAGCCGTCATCCACCACCAACACCACCACCTCGTCCACCCCTTCAAAAGTTTTGGGGATGCCCTGGATAACGCTGGCGATAGAATGCGCTTCGTTTAGAGCAGGGATGAGGATGACCAGTTTCATAATGTTAGTTCTGCAATTCGTCTCACACCGCGATTAGTCGCAAAATAGTAAATAAACCTCGGCGGATTTGCTCAGGTTATCCCCGCTGCAAGCAGACAGGATATTATGCCTTCGCAAGAACGCCATCCGCCTCTAAAGGCACGAACCACCAGCGCTTATGCGCTGTCCGCAGCATGCTGCGGGGTATTCTGCTACGCTAATAATCATGTGGACGCTCCGCGTTCCCGATTATTTCGCGCACTGACTCAGAGACTTCTTATCACAAAATTAATCTTACCATTCTTTCTTAAACGCTATTATCGAAATCAGATAACCAATCAAAATAACAGCGGTCAGCAAATGCAGGGGATATCCCAGGAAGAAATAACGGTCGATCGGGCTTGCCAACATATGAGCCAGGGCATTCAGAAGCGAAGTTCCCCCTAAAATCAGTAACACGCTGTTAATCAGGTTCTTCTTTTTGATCCAAAGAAAAAAAATGACCACAACACAAACTGGCAGCATCAGGAAGGAAAGGGTGAACTGGACATCACTGGGCGTGCTCCGGGCCTGGAATCCGTTGTTAATCCATTCTGGAGGAGCATAGATTGTCTGAAGATAGGCGGTATATGGATCAAATGAACCTTTGGGATAGACAAAAATATTGGATGTTCCCGTGAGGTTGAACATGCGTTGGGCTATTAATCTATTTTGGAAACTATAGGTCAGGGAATAACTGACGATCGACCCGTTTTCGTCCAGTATGACAAAATTTGCACTCGCCAGATAGCTCTTGACCAGGTTCTTCACCCAACTTTTCGTGGAATTATCAAGAATGGAAGCCTGCCCGCTGACCCGATCATTCAAAAATGAAGAAAATTGCTGATCTTCATACATGGGGTTGCCTTTGGCAGTAAGAAAGCTATTCCAGGCAGCCGTGCTGACCAGAACAAGGGCAACAAGGATCACATTGGTAATCACTCCATAAGCAACGGTCTTTTTCGTAAATTTTTTCAGGATGATGAGCAGGCAAACGATGATAAATGGGAAGTAGGCAGTACTGATGTAAGGCTGTTTCAGGTGCCAGGCTGCGGGTACAAGCAGGAAATAACAGGCCGTATACCGGTAAAACACTTTCGAAAAGGGGGCGGCTTTATACAGTTTGATGGCAATATAACAGGAAATTACCGCGATCGTCGCCGCGACATATTCCGTCAGCAGGGCATGATAATACCCCACCACCGTGGGGTCCAGGGCAATTAATCCAAAGATGACCAGGGTGATCAACAACTTATAGCGTTTGTCGCGCGGCTGGAAAACCTCAAAAACAATTTGCCTGCTTACGGCAAACAACACAATATGCGCAGTGATCATCGGGATCAATAAGGCAACCTGGTTGTAACCAAAAAGGGATTGCGACAGGAAGATGGACAAAGGAAAACCAAGATACCGCACAGGGTCCCAATCCTGCCAGTTGCCCTGATGAATAATATCAGCCAGCCACAGGTAATGCCCTGAATCATAGGTGACGGTGACCGGGTAAAGCAGGTCAATCACGACCAGCAGTACCACCAATACCCATAATGAATATTTATCGGCGCCCACCAGGAATTTTTCCTTGTCCGCTGGTTTTATGAATTTATCGACAAGGACCAGCGCGATCAGGGCTGCCAGGTAAACCAGTGCCCGATAAATGCTAAAGTTGTAAGTCAGTCTGGGATTGATGCTGAACCCGTCACAATCCAAAACATCGCCCTGGGTATTGGTCAAATCCAGGCGAAGGCTGTCAATTTCCATGGTTTGGGGAAGCCTCACCACTGTTTCAGGCGAGTCAAGCGAGAATTGCAGAGACTGCTCTTTGCTAAAGGTTTCACCTTCGCCGTGATAGTAAACTTCGCTGATCGATTCTGAATTGGAAATGGAGCACTGGATCAGGACGGCCTTGACCGGCGTGTCAATATCCGCGAAGGTAATGTGTGCATCATCCGTTTCAGCGGTCAATACGCCATCGGTCTCTTTGAAATCATGAAGCGTTCCATCCTTCACCTGATAATCTTTTTCAACCAGGTGGTTTGAATTGTAAAAAAGAATATCCTGGTTAAAGCAAAGTAATTCCAAAGATACAGCCACCACCATCAAAAGAATCAACGCGAGATAGTTTCTTTTGATGAAGTTACCAATGTTTATGAGCACATTTTTGTTCATATGAAATACCCGATGCAACTTAAATTTAGGCCGTTTCCCATTTCATTCGGCATTATTGATGAAGATTTCCGCTTGAGGCAGACCATCCTTTTGATAAGTCTCAACCTGTTCCACGATCCCGCCGCCCGAAAACAATTCAAACAGGGCTTTTTCACTCTCGACCACCTGCCCCTGCACGGGATGTTCGCGCAGGTAATACTGGATGTTGCCGCTATCCCTGCAGGTGAGGACGTAACAACCGGCTGCCAGGGACTCATAGAGAGTGAATGAAAAGGTCTCGGGGCAAATTGACCATAAAAACGCCACATCGATATGATTATCACGCAGAACCCGGGACATTTTCGACCGATCTTGCTTGGTTACCGCGACAGTAATCTGCTTATAATTCCTCGATGCGCGCCGCATAGATGAAAAAAGATAAAACTCAAAGCGCGGATCGTCCCGCAGTTGTTTGGTCAGGCGCAGCCATGTGTTCCAGCCTTTGTGGAACACCGGGAACCCCACAAAAGCGATTCGTAATGGGCTTCCGCTGATCTGCCGGGGTGAGCTTTCCTTCCATACCAGGGCAGCGTGAGGTCGTACCTTTCCAGGAACCCCTTTCACCGGAAACTTTTCTTTCCAGAGGGATAGAGTAAATTCAGACGGGGCAACGATCTCGATCCGATTGTTCTGGAAAAGGGTCGTGAAAGCCTGCTGCTGCTTTTCCCGAAGAGCGCCATAGGCACAAATTTGACAGGCATTGCTGGAAATATCCGGAGCGCCGCAATAGGCAATATTGTTTCTCAGCAGAAAATAGCTGGGGCAGAGCGAAAAGAAATCATGCAGCCAAAAGAACACCTGTTCTGTATTCGCTGCCTTAATCAGCCACTGGACAAAATCCAGGTTGAAACCCATGGTATGGTGGATGGATACAGTTGAAACCCGTTTTGTGGTAAGCCCTTCCATCACTTCAATCAAGGCATTCTGATCAACAAAACCAATCCTCTCTCCATTCAGATTGACGCCCAAAACCGGGTGATCCTCAAATACCAGAGTCTGCCTGGCAGCATAAGGATGGATGTGCAGGTAGCTCCCTCCCTTTTGATTGGCAGCCGCCTGCTCGTCCGCGATTTTTAGCTGCACGCCCCCGACGTTATTAAGGTAATCATCCTGCGACAGAACGATTGTATAAGCCTCATGCGGCATCTTGTTGATCAAGGCTTCCCGCAATTGAGCGGCGGATAATTTTTTACCAACAAAAATGATCGGTGGGCTTTTGGAACCATCAATATTTGCGGGAAGGTTGTCGGAGTACTTATCCATCACAGAATACTTCCCAGCCATGCGCTGATACAGGGATTGAATTCCTTCGTCCCTCAATATCCGCAGCGCTTTTTGAACTCTGATGCTAAATCTCGACAACTTGCTTCCAAAATTATCCATTTTCTCAAACTACCCGACCAGACAATGGTTCATCCTTTAGAAAACACCCCAAACTGCCAGCGCTCCGCAAGGTCGCCAGATCTTACTTGGAAAACCCCTTCAACACATCCATGGTCGCCTGCAGGTAAGCATACCCATACCGGCGGTCTGGCTCCAGGTGAGCGCCTTCCGCCCATTCATTCCAGGCGTTGATGAAAACAAAGCGCTCCTCTGGAGGATGATTATCCATCGTCCACTGGCAGGCGGTTTTTAACCAGCGCGTGTAAAGTTGCGGTGAAGAATCCGCAAAGATGGTGCCCTTCCCTGGCTTGCGGGGTTCGCTATCCCAGCTTGGGAAAACCGTCTTGTAAAGCGGGTAAGGCGCGTTTTCTGGATCGGTTTCCTTGTATTTGACCACCTCAGGATAACTGAAAATGTATGAGGCATAATCAGGGTTGGCAAGATTGACCTTCGGGGTAATCAGAAAGCGTGGGTTGTGCAGCTGGTTGTGGGGAGGGAACTGAACTGCCGCGTCAAAACCGACCGGTCGCGGATCTTCAAACCCAAAGGTCTGTGCAGCCACCAGGTAAGGATCTCCCAGGTGGTTTTTGACGCAATATTCGCGCCATTGCTCCGTGGTTTCCTTGGGGTTGGGCATGATATCCACGCGATACACCAAGATGACTGGGCGTCCGTTAATCCTGATATAGCGTTCATCCCGCAGATAAGGCGCCAGACTCTCAATAAAGGCAACATCCAGCTCGGGGGAATGTTTCTGCGCGATCAGGATATCATTTTCCATGCCGTCCCAGCGGCGCGTCCAGTTCTCGTTTGCCCAAACCAGGCAGAATGGAAAATTCATATCCTTGTTTTCCAGGAACTGGTTGATGGGCATTTCAAGCAGCCTCTTCCCCGCAAACCAGTAGTGATAGAACGCAAATCCGTAAATCCCGTGCTGCCGGGCAAGTTCTATTTGCCGGTACTGGACGTCCTTGATGCGCAGGTCATAAAAACCCAACTCACCCGGGAGATGGGGCTGATAATGCCCAGGGAACTGGGGTACCGCCCGGGTGACGTTTGCCCATTCGGTAAAGCCCTTCCCCCACCAGGCATCGTTTTCCGGGATTGGGTGGAACTGCGGCAAGTAAAAAGCGACCAATTTAACCATAGAACTGGCGCCATCCAAACTGGAGGAGGTCAAGGGTCTGTACTCCTTGGCGTGTTCATTGTTTTCACTCCGCAAAAGCTGCACGTATGTTTCCGCCTGGCTGGCATTGCCTGCCCTTTGAGGAGCTGCGAACGTAGACTTATCTTCGTTTTTAGCCGCGTTCGGCCTTTTCTGTTCCTCATGTTTTGCTGAGGGTCTTTCCTTCAGCCACCAAGCGTAAAATCCGCCTTTGCCCCCCTCAGTCTGGTAGGGATTCTTAAAAGTGTTTTGCAGCCAGGGGCTGGTACGATAAACCTGCCGCATCTCTTTGGTGATCTTCTTGCCGTTATCAAAATTATCGAAATAGCAAATCATCTGTCCTAATTCATCATGTCCCTGGTCGGGTAATTGGCGATTGTACCAATGCCAGATCTCCTTCACGATGGCATTGCCCCCCCCGGAAGTTAATTGGGAGATGACACTCGCTCCGGCACCGGAATCATAGCCGGTAAAATGGTAGAACCGCAGGGGATACTTCCCATTGACCATGATCTGCCCCTGGTCACTAAAGCTGATTTCCCTGCAGTCGAGATTCCAGCTTGCCACATCGTAGCCCGGGTCCCTGATCACCAGGTAATCCTCAAAGAAGGAGGGAATCAGGTCACACCATTTTTGGTCGGTGAAGAGCCCCTGCTCGTAGTCGGCGTAACAATACTCCATCAGCCGATCTCCCCACCATTCAGTGAAGCGCCTGCCATCCGCTCTGGCGGGATTGATAGCGATAAAGCCCAAATTAAAGGTGCCATGACGCATGGTGCCCGCGATTTCGTTGTCATGGATGGACTGCGGGTTGTTCGTGTAATCCAGCAGGTGTGGCGTGAGCAGAATGGCGTGTTCATCCAGCATCTCATCCAGTGGCGTCAGATCATTGAACACGACGATATCCGGGTCAATGTATATGATCTTTTCACAGCCTTCTGTGACCAGCTGCCGCAGGTACACCCCTTTCACGGCGGTGCAAAGTTCAACCACCGTGTGCTTGAAAATCCAGCTTGATAAATCGGGAATGTCAAGCTGATCAATCCAGATCACCCTGTCAAAGAGACCCCCGCTCAAATCCGCTTGAAGGCTTTCCGCCCCGTCTTCAGGCAGGCGGTCGCTGATTAACAAATGAAATTTCCAATCGGGATGGAATTTCTTTACAGATTTTGCTAATATTTTGGTTTTGGGCAAATAATTCAAGGTAATGCTGGTAAAAACATCCATTGTTATACCCTCCTATTCTTCGCCAAAGACCAGTACTGCCCGCGGTTTTCCATCTTTTTGATAGTTTTGCACCATCCTTATCAATTCTTCGCCAGCAAACAAGTCTGCAAGCTTTTTTTCATCACTGATAATAATACCCTGTCTGGGGTTGTGAGTAAGGTAATCTTGAATGTTACCACTCTTCGTATTGGTGACTATAAAGCAGCCGGCTGCCAATGCCTCGTGCAGGGTGAAAGAAAAGGTCTCAGGCACAGTGGACCACAGGAAGGCAACATCAATTTGATGATGACGCAGCATGTTAACCATTACCAGGCGCTGCCCCCGCGTCACCTCTGTGTAGATTCTTTTATAATTGCCCGGCGTGCCTCCCACCGAAGAAAAGTGGAAAAACTTGTAGTGTTCAGAATTTGATTGGGCTGTCACCAAATTCATCCAGGTTTGCCAGCCCTTGTGCTCCAAAGGATAACCGGGAAAACCAATCCGCAGCGGACCTTGGCGGAACTTTAGCGGGGAATTGGATATCCACTTTAACTGAAGGGGGGACACAACCCTGCCTGGGCTCTCCTGATGCGGGAATTTCGCCTGCCAGAAATCCAGGGCGAAACGGGAAGGCGCCGCCACCTCCAGGTCATTCTCTGCGAACAGGCTGCGGAAGGCTTCCTGCTGTTTCTGCCTCAATTCACCGTACATGCAGATGTGGCATTCGTTGCTCTCCAAATTCGGAGCGCCGCAATATTCAATATCATTGCGCAGCAAATGGTACGAAGGACACAGCGAAAAACAATCGTGCAGCCAAAAAACGCCATGATGCCCGGCAAACGCGAGGATCTCCTGTAATGCTTGCAAGGTAAAACCCATCGTGTGATGAATGTGCACGCTGTTCAGACTTTTCGATGGCAGGCCTCCCAGTGCTTCGAGTAGTTCATGCACCTCTGTATTCCCGAGAAACGCGCCGTCCAGGTTTACGCCAATAAAGCAGGGGGCGTTCCCCCCGGTGATCAAGAGCTTGCCTTTTATATGCGGAAAGAGATGCAGGTAGCTGACAGAAGTCCTGTTCAGATGCGCCTGCTCGTCCATAATAATGACCTGGACGCCGCCGGTAACCTCCAGATAATTATCGTGACTGATGGAGAGAACATACCGGTCAAATGTCATCTCTTTTTGGATGAGTTCCCTCAACTCCGGTGCAAGCAAAATATTTTCAGGGGCGGCTTCTTGAATTTCGATTTGCTTAAGCGTAAAGGGGGTTTTTTCCTTAAGCAGCCGTGATTCCGATTGACCGAATCTTAAATAATGTACCAGAGGATTGATGCCTGCCTGCTTAACGTCCGGGTAGGTGTTCAAATACCAGTTGCTGTCAAAATCAGGGGATGGATTCCGCCCTTCAAAGCCGCCATACAAAAGATAATGCCGAACAGATTCCATACCCGCCGCCTTCACATCAGGGTTTTGTTCAGCATACCACTCCTCATCAAACAGCTCGGATGCCTTAAGCAAACTGGTATCCCTGCCAAGATCATGCAGACGTTTATATTTTTTGAGGGGATTTATCCCGAATTGCCATGCTAAATTTTTGATTTTTGTTATCGCTTTGCCTGGGCGGCCCAAAAACACGGCAATTTTCCAGGATTTGCTTCTGTAGACCTCGTTCAGTTCATCCGAAGTGCTGTCCAGCTGTCTGGAAAGTGATTCAACCTGGCCTTCGAGTTGATCCTTCTGATCGGTAAGCTGGCTAATTTCTTCCTGGTTGTTGATCAGCTGGTCTTCAAGTTGATCCTTCTGATCGATAAGCTGGCTAATTTCTTCCTGGTTGTTGATCAGCTGGTACTCGAGTTGATCCTTCTGATCGGTGAGCTGACCAATTCTTTCCTGGTTGCTAACCAGAGCATGGTAGTGCTGCTGGCTGATGGATTCAACAATGTAAACCGTGAAGGGTTTGCTGGCCTTCTCAGAGAAAATGGGCTTTTCCAGCCTCCCGAATATATCCTGCCAGTTGTGAATATTCCTGGTAAGCAGCCACTTTTCCCGTACAGTCTGCTGGGCATTGTTCGCCAGGGTCTTTCGCAAGTTCCCATCCTCAATCAGCCGGGTAAGGGCAGTCAGCCATTCCTCCTGGGAGGACGCCAACAGGCCATCATAGCCATCGGTGATTACACCTTCGTAAGGTCTGATATGGCTGTACACGCCAGTCGCACCCAAGGCGCTGTATTCAAAAAACTTTAGCGGACTTTTGCACTGGTTGAAATAGTTGTCCACCAGGGGTGCCACAAAAATATCCGCGGTTTGTGTCTGAAAATAGCGGGCAAATTCACGGTAATTGTTGCTGGGAGAAGGCGTCCATACCACCGCGGGGCCTCTCCCCCGCAGGGATTCCGGCGGTTCCGCCCCCCAGAACCGGAATTGGATCTTACCCGCATATCGCTGAAGCAGTTCCCTGACAACCGGAACGATGAGTTCCAGGTCAGGCGTATGCGAGTTGCTGCCCATATAACCGATCACCAGCGGCTTTCCCTCTTCAACCCGATCCTGGGGAGGGCGCAAAGACCACAGGGTGTCGTCCAAATAGTTGGGCAAAACAAGGATATTATCGTTGTAGCCGCTGAGCATTTCCCGCAGTCTTTCTGTGGGCACAGCCACTAGGTCGGCTTCTTCTACTGCCGTCAACATAGGCAGCAAAGCAGTAGTATAGACTTTATCTATTCTTTCCGGGTGGTTTTCCGGTAACGCGAACAGCAGATCGTCCAGGTCGTACAGGATCGGTTTGTTTGCCTGCCTTGCCAGGGTGACTATTTGGTCATAGACAACCAGGTTGCCAGGGAATTCCCGCTGGAAAAGGACAGCATCCCCATCAAGCACCCGCTCGACCATCACCTCGCCATCCTGAACCCCGGGGATGATCTCAATCCCCGCCTGCCTGAGCGGCGCGATGATGCGCAGGTATTCGATGGCATATTCTTCCTGATAGATGCTGAAAAATACCACTGAGCGAATGTTTTCCAGTATGAGGTGCATGGGGGGTGCGGCGTATGGATAGGCCCCGTCAATTTCAGGCGCTGAGATGGCGCCGCTTTCATTCACTTCCAGAATGTCAAAACTGGCTTGATGGACAGCCAGCCCAAAGAATCTTTCCATGGCATGCACCAGGGCGCCATCGGGTCCAACAGGTTCTGTCTCAAAGTCATTAATCGACAGGTTCAACTTATCCAGAACCTGGAATGCCTCAGGCTTTGCCCAAAACATAGTGCCTGCCACAAAGAAAAACGAGGAGTCCCCATAATACAGCAACCCCGCCTGTTTCGCGAGGGCCTTGATCCCCGCCTCATTTGCGCCAGCGTACAACCGGTAATCCAATATGTGCCCTTGCGGACCGATAATACCTGCCTGCCGGTCTTCTGCCAGGCGTTCCTTAATTAACCGAACGTTTTCTCGCGATCCGAGCAGTTTTGTGTAGACATCCCTGCGCCACTGATCTCCATCAGTGCGGTGAGGGGATTTTTTGGTGTGCAGTTTTAGATAATAGCGATATCCAAGGGACTTAATCCTTTGGTGGATCTCCAGGAATGGGCCAATATCCCGCCCGCGGTTCTCAAGTAACAGCACTTTGACATTTGGAAAAGCTGAAACAATTTGATCCGCAAAGCCCGCGTTGTTTTCCGGCAAGGAGACGTACAGATCAAAATCATCATCGAGGTTTTTGAGATATTCGACGATTTCAGCAAACATCTCCGGGTAATATATGTGCAGAATTACCGCGGTATCGTGTTGTTTTTCCAGCTTTGAAACATTCTGTAGAAGGTTGTTCAGCACCAACACGTTTTGCTCCTGTCGGTTCTCGCTAAGGCAAGTTTATCTTCCATTCCAGCCTATTCCTCCATCACCAATCTCAGCCCTTCCTGCCAGGGCGGCAGGCGCAAGCCGAACGTTTTCTCCAGCTTGTCGCAGTTCAGCACTGAAACCAGCGGGCGTTCCGCCGGGGTCGGAAATTCAGCACTTTTGGCGGATTCCAACACCTTTATCATCTGCTCTTCTTTTTTCGGGTCCAGAGCAAGGATTTCCTGTGCCCACTCATACCGGCTGCAGGCGCCATCCCCGGCGCAGTGATACACACCTGTTCTTTCCGCAAGCCAGCCAAAAGCATCTTCGTCTGCCTTTGCCAGCAGCAACGCCGTGGTTTCTGCCAGCAGGCGCGCTGAAGTCGGACCGCTCACTTGGTCGTCCACCACCCGCAGGACTTCCTGCTGGCGCGCCCACTGCAGCACTTTGATCACAAAGCCACCCTGCCGTATGGAATACACCCAGCTGGTACGCAGGATCAGTGCTGCACCGCCGATTGTCAACACCGCCTGGTCTCCTTCCAGTTTGGTTTGCCCGTAAACGTTCAAGGGATGAACCGGGTCGCTCTCCACATAAGGGCTGCCCTTGCTGCCATCAAAGACGTAATCGGTGGAAAAATGGACGAGAGGAATCCTGGCAGCCAGTGCTTCTTCTGCCAGAACGGCCACAGAATCCCGGTTGATCCTGCCTGCCAGATCCTCTTTGCTTTCGGCTTTATCCACGGCAGTATAGGCGGCTGGATTAACGATCAAATCCGGTTTAGCTGCCCGCACCACCTGGCGCAGCGTTTCGGGCTTGCTGAAGTCCACCGTGGGGTAATCGAGCGCGACCACCTGCCCCAGGGGCGCCAGCGCGCGCTGCAGTTCCCATCCAAGCTGCCCGTTTTTGGCAAACAATAAAATTTTTTTCATTTATGCAGTCCATCCACAAAACGCAACAAGTATTGACCATACTCATTGCTGGCCATTTCCTGCGCACCCTGGCGCAGTTGGGCTTCGTCGATATACCCCATCCGGTAGGCAATTTCCTCCACGCACGAGATCATCATGCCCTGCCGGTCTTCCACCGCCTGCACGAACAAGGCTGCCTGCAGGAGCGATTCATGCGTTCCGGCATCCAGCCAGGCCACACCCCTGCCCAATACCTTGACCTGCAGGTGCCCTTCCTCCAGGTAGCGCTGGTTGATATCGGTGATTTCTATCTCACCGCGCGCGGAGGGCTTGAGCGCTTCGGCGTAACGGACAACCTTATTGTCATAAAAGTAGATTCCCGGCACGGCAAAATTGGAACGCGGCTGTTTGGGCTTCTCTTCCAGGCTGATGGCTTTGCCAACCTGGTCAAACTCCACCACACCGTAGCGTTCCGGGTCGCGCACGGGATAGGCA
>JBAQMM010000151.1:0-9494 GCA_049302815.1 Anaerolineaceae bacterium
CCGGTGAAAGAGCCCGGTCCAAGCGCGATGCCCAAACCGGTCAGGTCGGAACGCTTGATCCGGGTTCTGGTGAACATATCGGCGATGGCCGGCACCAGTTCGGTGGTGTGATAATTCTGGCTGCGCCAGGTTTGTTCGCACAGAATGCGGGTGCCATCAAAGAGGGCAAGCCCGATCCATTCGGTTGAGGTGTCGATAGCCAAAAGCATCAGGAGGCTCCAAACAGCAGTTGCTGTAATTTTTTAAGCTTGATTTCATAGGTTTTACCGTGGGGGGTCATGACCAGGTGGCGTTGTTCCATGGCGACCCAGCTCATCTGGATCCACAGATTTTCCGCGGGCAGGCTGCCCTTGATCCGTTCCGCCCATTCCAGCACCAGGATGCCATCTGTCAGGAGGTTGGACAGGTCGAGAATGGCAATATCGAGCGCCGAATCACTAAGGCGATAGGCATCGGCATGGTAAAGGTGGCGGCCATTGGGATGGCGGTAATCGTTGATGATGACGTAAGTTGGGCTGGAAACCTGGTCGGCCGATCCCCACCCCTGGGCGATACCCTGCACGAGGGTGGTCTTGCCGGAGCCGAGGTCGCCTTCCAGGCAGAGGATATTGCCGGGCTGGAGCAGGCTGCCCAGGCGTATGCCGATCCGGCGGGTTTGCTCAGGGCTGTGAGAGAAGAATTCCAGAGTGTGAGGGCGTAGAATGGGCATGTTTTTCGCTTAGATTAACTATACGGGAATTATACCTCATGACCACGGCACCCATACGCGATATGGCAGTAAATCGATTGCCCCTCGTTTTTTTTGGTACTTATGCGGATGGAAGATTTACAAAGTATTTACTTGCCTCTTGACAGGAGTTCTGATGCTTGTATAATTCAATCTTGATTGAAGTATTCGGAAAAGGATAGTCATGGAAAAGCAGGTTTTTACCACAGAGGAGCTGACAGAGTTGTCAGGCTGGCTGAAGGTGATTTACGAGCCTAACCGGTTGATGTTACTCGAAAAGATTGTTGAAGGAGTGCAATGTAACTGTGAGTTGGGCAATTCTCTGCAAATCCCCCCCAACCTGATCTCCCATCATTTATCAGTCCTGCGCGAAGCGGGGCTGGTTGAAACGAAGCGGGATGCCATGGATGGGCGTTGGATCTATTATTCAATAAATCCCAAGGTAATGAACAAGCTAAAATTGCTTTTCAACAATTTTTTTGATCCTGATCGGATTCAGCCACGCCAATTATTGTGTGGACCCCTGGCAGCTTTGGATCAAAAAGAGGGCGCAGTTAAATAATTATTGTCATAAAACGGAGGCTGAAGCATGATGATTAAGCAGCAATTTAAGCTTGATTCAAAAGAGACATTCCAGGTCAGACTTGTGGATGTGGAAATATATGATCCACCTATGTGCTGTCCCACCGGACTTTGTGGGCCAACGGTGGATCAAACACTTTTGGATTTTAGCGAAATGATTTTGAACCTGCAAAAAGAAGGATATCAGGTGGAACGTTATCAAATGGCAACCCAGTCACAGGCGTTTTTGGATAATCCCATGGTTATGCGGCTAATTAATGAAAAGCAATTATCCGTCTTACCCATCGTAACCGTACGCGGGCAAGTGCTTTGTGAGGGAAGGTATCCCACCAGTAATGAAGTATATGCAAAACTCAAGGGAGGCCGGTAGAATGAAAACAAAGTACATGTTCTTCTCCGGCAAAGGTGGCGTTGGCAAGACGTCGATGGCTTGCACACACGCTGTTCGCATGGCGGAAGAAGGCAAGAAAACTCTGATCGTGACTACTGATCCCGCGTCGAATCTTGCGGATGTTTTTGAGCAGGCCATCGGTCACCAAATAACAGCGATCCCCGGTATTCCCAATCTTTGGGCAATGGAAATCGATCCAGATAAAGCCACCCAGGAATACATTGACCGTGCCATGGCATCCATCAGGGCAGCTTTTCCGCCCCAGATTGTGCGGGTGATGGAAGAGCAAATGAGTGGACCTTGCACCGCAGAGGTGGCAGCCTTCGATCGCTTCACTGACTTCCTTGAAAAGCCTGCCAAGGCTGAGATGGTTTTTGATGTGATTATTTTTGATACCGCACCTACGGGGCATACCATCCGACTGTTGGAGCTTCCTGCCGAATGGAGCCAATCCATTGATTTGGCGAGTGCCGGCAATGGGCAAACCTGCCTTGGTCCTGCCGCTGCCATTCAGGATTCCAAACATAAGTATGAAAGGGCATTAGCTGCAATGCGGGATCCGGAAAGCACAATGTTTATTTTTGTGCTTAATCCAGAAGCTCTATCAATCAAGGAAACTCAGCGCGCCATCTCCGAATTATCCAAACTAGGAATCCAAAATTACAGCCTCATCATTAATGGCGTTATTCCTCCTGAAGCCGCCAAGAACGAGCTCTTTGCCGCGCGGGCTGAGATGCAGGCGCATTACCTGGAGGAAATTGAATCTGGAATGCCATATCCCAAGCGGCGCATGGTGATGCTCGCAGGGGAAATAAAGGGTGTACAGAGATTGAGACAGGTTGCCAAGATATTTTTTGATGGAAGTTCCCCCTTGCAAACCTTCGTGCCCGAAAATGTGGAATCTCATGAGGTGAGTATCACGACACCCCTGAAAGATCTCCGTACCCAAATTGAGCCGAACGGTCATCGGAGAACTGTGTTTTTTGCCGGCAAAGGCGGTGTCGGAAAAACGGTTTCTTCCTGTATCACTGCGGTTTGGTTGGCGCGGCAGGGATATAAAACGTTATTGCTGACCACAGATCCCGCGGCTCATCTTGGTGATGTGTTGGATACGCCAGTGGGAGACGTGATTGCCCCTATAGCAGGTCAGCCAAATCTTTGGGCAGTGAAGATTGATCCAAAAGCCGCGGCAGAGACCTATAAAGAACGGATCCTTGAAGACGCGCGCAAGCGTGGCCGTCCTGAGAGTGCCATTGTCACGATGGAAGAGGAATTGAATTCACCCTGTACAGAAGAAATGGCAGCCTTTGATAAATTTATAGAATACGCATCTCAAGAAGGTTGGCAGGCGGTGATTTTCGATACTGCACCCACAGGCCACACCTTACGGTTATTGGAATTGCCAGTGGAGTGGAGTAAGCAACTGGATGTGAAGGTGTTTGCTTCTGTAGATACCACTGCCGCAGATGATGTTGCCAAGCAACGCTTTGCCAGGGTAATTGATATGATGCGTGATCCAGAACAAAGCACTTTTGCTTATGTCATGTATCCTGAGGCGACCCCCATCCTTGAAGCCTGGAGGGCGGCTAATGAATTGGGAACTTTGGGGATACACCCGGGATTTATTGTCGCAAATATGGTGATTCCATCACAGCAAGCCAATACCGATTTCACCCACGCCCGGAGGGTTATGCAGGAGAAATATCTCTCAGAAATCAAGGACCGGTTTGGCTTACCGGTGGTGCAGATTCCCCTCCTGCCTCAAGAAATTAAAGGTTTGAAAATGATGGCAGAATTGGGTGAACAGATTTACATGGGCGACTTGGTCGCAGACAAAACGACAGCTCAATAGTCCAGAGGAAAGGTCAGAAAGATAAACATGGAAGAAATACCATTGAACAATGTGGAGGTTCCCCAAAAATCGGTGGTCATGCAAGCGGCTAAACAGTTCGCCGAAGTGTTTGCTGAAACACTGGAATATCAGGAGTTTGAGCAAGCGTACTATGACTATGCCAAGGACGCTGAAACACAGCAGGCAATAAGGGCGTTCCAGCAGAAACAGGCCTCCTTAAAAGCTTTGTTGATGTTGAATGCTGTCAGCACTGAGGATAGGCAAGAACTGGAAAGGCTTCAAGACCGCTTTTACCACCAGCCCTCTGTCATCCGTTATTCCAAAGCACAAGATACTTTGATAACTCTCGCGCGTGAGGTTGGCGATTGCATATCCGACTCTATTGGTTTGGACTACGGAAACTCATGCAGAACGGGGGGATGCTGTGGATAACAAGGAATCCAATGGACTGAAAGTGACCGATACTTCCGAGAAATTGATGGAAGCAACTACGATCCTGGCAGAGAGCTTGAGCCAATCCGAACCGTTTCTTGAGTTCAGAACCCTTGATGAAAAACTCAAAGCAGATCAGCAAGCCACACAATTGCTGGCAGAGTTTTCGGAATTGCAGCAGAAAGTGCTTGAACAGCAATACACTGCCTCGGTTGTTGAAAGTGACTTGAACAGGCTGCGGGAATTGCGCAGAGCGATTGGCAAGAACGAGCTAATCCAAAAGCATGCCTCCGCTCAGGAAGCTGCCACTGCCTTTTTACGCGAAGTCAATCGAGAAATCAGTTCCCTTTTGGGTGTAGATTTCGCCTCGTTGACAAGACGATCCAACTGCTGTTGAGGGAATCCCTCTGATCGCGCCCATGCCTTATTTGGATGGGAGGGAGTGTGGGTCTCATGGGTTGTGCGCGCCGGTGTTCTCAGTGCGAAGCCTCCTGTAAAGACCGGCGCGAACGGAGTAGAAATATAGAGTGTGCACTTTTTTTGTGTGCACAAACAGAGCCTATTGGTGTCAGCAATTCTCATTATGGCATTTTGGGAGCGCAAAATTCCCACTAATGGGTTAAAAGCTGAACTAAAATAGGCTTGTGTTCCCACTTTTGTTGAGCTTTTGCTTGTTTTACAAAATGTGACCGCCACAGTCTTATTCATATTGAGAATTGCTGTATTGGTGTGGTCAATTCCGGAGCACATCCTATATAGTTTGATGGCAGCTTTTTGAAATCGGTAAACCCAAAACTAAGATTTTTCCTTTGCATTCAGAATGACAGATAACTCAGAGGGACAGAATGAGGGAAACTGCTTGACAATTTTTCCGATTCCTGTGTTATACTAACTGTTCGCGCCAACAGGTAAGTCCGTTTGGTGTGTTAAACTGTGTTAGTGAGTAAAGGGAAGTCATCATGAATCATACAGAGTTGTTGAAATCTGTCGAAACTGAAAAGAATGCCAATATTCCGGATATTTTTCCGGGAGACTCGGTCAGCGTGCACCTTAAGATTAAAGAAGGCGACCGCGAACGTATCCAGGAGTTCAAGGGTGTGGTGCTGTATGTGCGCGGAAGTGGCAATAATGCCAGCTTTACCGTCCGCCGTGTTGCTAGCAATGGCATCGGCGTGGAACGCACCTTCCTGACCCATTCCCCCCGCATTGCAAAAGTGGTAGTGGAACGGCACAACAAGGTCCGCCGCGCCAGGCTGTACTTCCTGCGCAACCGCACTGGCAAGAGCGCCCGACTTAAGCAGCGTTTCTAAAATCCTCCCGGAGTGCCTGTCGTTCTCCGTTCACCTCAAAGAGCCTTCTCTGGACTGCTTGATTCGATTCAAGTTATTTGGAAAAGGCTTTTTGTTGTTCCTTTCACATTCTGCCGCCCCCCCCAGAAAGGAGCGTGTATGACCCAAACCCACCAACCCTTGATCGCCATCCCCAGCAGCCTGGCCTACCACAAAACTTCCTCCCCTACCTACGAGACGCAGCAAGCTTACGTCCAGGCGCTGCTTTCCGCAGGTGGTCTGCCCGTCCTGCTGCCTGCTGCCCTGCCCCTTCAATCCCTGGAAATACTTGTGGACACCTTTGACGGTTTTTTATTCAGCGGGGGCGGTGATGTCGATCCTGCTCATTACGGCGGGGAGATGAATGCCAGCGTTTATGGCGTTAACCCTGAGCGGGACTCCTTCGAACTGGCACTGATCCGCTTGGTGCTGCAGGCGGATAAACCTGTGCTCGCCATCTGCCGCGGAATCCAGGTGTTGAACGTTGCTCAAGGTGGCGACCTGATCACTGATATAGCCTCTCATCTGCCTCAGGCTTTCAAACATGATTGGTTCCCCAGTTACGAGCGGGACCGCCTGGTACACCAGGTTCAGGTGGCAGGAAACTCCAAACTGGAATCCATCCTGGGAGCGCGCCAGTGCCAGACAAACAGCTTGCACCATCAGGCGCTGAACCGGACTGGTACCGGACTGGTGGTCAGTGCTCTGGCACAAGATGGCGTGATTGAAGGGGTCGAAATACCCGATCGCAGCTTTGTGGTGGGTGTGCAGTGGCACCCTGAGTGCCTGCCCGAAGAGACCTCCTCGCGGTCACTCTTCCGCGCGTTTGTGCAAGCCTGCCAGAGTGATCGCCCCGCCACCCGCTAATGAAAACCAGGCAGCTATTGGTCCCGTCACAGAAGTCTGGCAGACCCGTTCTCCAGTAGTGCTAAAATACTTCTTATGAGCAGTCACACCTCTTCAGGGCAACCCATTGGGGTCTATGATTCCGGCGTAGGCGGGCTATCCGTGCTAAGAGCCATCCAGGCGCTGCTGCCCCATGAAGACCTGATCTACCTGGGTGACCAGGCCAAGGTGCCCTACGGCGGGCGATCTCTTGAAGAACTGCGCGATCTGGCGTTGGGCATCACCCGCTTCCTGTTGGATCAAGGTGCCAAGGTGATCGTGATCGCCTGCAATACCGCTTCTGCCGCTGCTCTACGCCACCTGCGCCAGGTCTATCCCGAAATCCCTTTCGTGGGCATGGAGCCGGCCGTAAAACCCGCCGCCGAACAGACCCTTACCGGCAAGGTTGGCGTCTTGGCTACCCCTTCCACCTTTCAGGGCGAACTTTACGCCTCGGTGGTGGAACGTTTTGCCAGCGGCGTGGAAATTTACCAGGAGACTTGCCCCGGTCTGGTCAGCCAGATTGAGAAAGGCCGCCTGCGCACCCCCAAAACGCGCGCCATCCTGGAACATGTCCTGATCCCGCTGTTGGATAAGGGCGTGGACACCTTGGTAATGGGCTGCACGCACTTCCCGTTTGTGATCCCACTGATCGAGGAGATTTCTGCCGGCAGAGCGCGTGTGATCGACCCGGCGCCGGCAGTGGCACATCAACTGGCACGGGTGCTCGAGCAGCACGGTCTCACCAATCCCGGCAACGCCCCCGGTACCACGAGTTACTACACCACCGGTGACCCCAAAAAATTTGAGCGCATCCTGCCCCGGCTGATTGGCACCCAAGCCGGCGTTTCAGCCCTGAAATGGAACAACTGGGAACTCAGCCCCTTCAGCCCTCAAGATGAAGAGTAAACCCACCTCACAGGTAATACAGCCGGAGTAATGCCATAGCAAAGCCGGCCTGCCCGGTGATGATGCGCACATCTCCTGCTTCCACCAGCTCTTCAACCTGCTCCCGATCCAGCAGCTTCAGGTGCTGCTCTTCCAAGTCGTCCGAGTTGATTTCCGCTGTCTGGCTGGCCTGCCGTGCAAGGAAGTAATAGCCCCTGCCGTTGCCGCGGTTGGCATCGGTTATGAAATCTCCCAGAAAGACCCAATCCGGAGACGTGTAGCCCGTTTCCTCCAGTAATTCCCGTTTCGCGGCTGTCAGGGGCTCTTCTCCGGCTTCCATGTAGCCTCCGACCGGCGCGAAGATGGGGCCTTTGACGGCATACTTGGTCTGCTCAAACACCAGGAATTTTCCCATTGCGTTCACCGCCATCACAATGACGAAATCCGGGGTATCCAGCCAGGTCCAATCGGTAATCTCACTGCCATCCGGCAGGGCGATGTGGCGTTCCTCCACCACCAGGTGCGGTCTGCGGTCCAGAATAACTTTACGAGAAATTGTGCGCCAGGGGATCATGTTCACTTCCCTTTCCTATTTGGAGAACCGTCGCCGGCTATTACGTCCAAATCTTCCGGGCTGATAGCCAAATCGCGAAAAGTATCGAAACTCAGGTCGTCAAACTTCAGTCCCATGCGTTCTTTGAGACGTTGAAACAAATCCAGGTAGCTGGTGTTGATGCGCCGGGACCAGTCCAAGCTCAGCGAATCGGCCACTGCCTGGATCTGTCGGGCAGATTGCCCCTCAAGTTCTGCGAAATATCCGTAGGGCATGTCATCGATCGAAACCTGCACATCCTGGAGCGTAAAGTTCTCACGAACCTTTTCATAGGTCATGAATACCCGGTAGCCCAACCTTTCAAGAAAGCGCCTGGCGGTCTGGAAATCACTGACCTCAAATTCGATCTCCTGGCGGGTCAGAGCGCCGTCCACCAGTTCGCCTGGTCCCTTAAAGGTCAGATGGGCTTCCTGATCCTGCCGCAGGCGCAGCACCTGTGATTTTTTGCTCAGGTCCATGCCTGGCGTATCAAAGCGGAGATTGGTCTCGAGCACCCGCGGGTGAGTCTGGCTGGCACCTGCCAGGATCAGATTCTGCCTAAACCTGGGCAGATCCGCCAGGTAAAACTTGACTTCAATTTCCTGATCCATACTTAGTTTGACCTCTTTTTTCTTTCCGTGACCGTATAAGCCACCAAAACGCAAAGGCAGAGAGAATGATAACCGATCATGAAAAACGTATTACCGCTCTGTTGATCCGGTGACCACATGAACAGCCGTTCCACCCAGTAAAGCAGGATGCTACCAGCAACTGCCGCCCAGGCGAAGCTAACCCGATGTGCGGAGCGGGTTTTGAAGAAGATAAACGCCGCCAGGTTGACCGCCGCGACAGCCAGCCCCGCCCCGAACAAATACCAGGGCAGCCACTCCGCCAATCCGAACTTAACCAACAGGCTTTTCTGCCCAAGGGCGCCAACCATGCGCAGCAGCCCGCTGCAGGCAGTGACAACAAAGAAGATATCCAGCAGTCTGGAGAGGAATCCCGGCTTTGGCTTCACGGCCTGAGGGTCGGTCATTCCAGCCCGCCTTCAACGTCCATAAGGTAGCCAAGTCGTGCCAGCGCGGTGCGAACCTTTTCAATGCCGGCCGGCTGTACGATCACGGAAACCGGACCGAGTGACTCACCCAGGTATTTTTCTGCCGGCGAATCACGCAGGGCCTGCAGCATCTCCGGAGAGCTCAAGCGCAAAACCCAGGTTTGCTTCATCCAGGCTTCCCTGCCCTGGGCTTGCCAGCGCTGGATCGCCTGAACCAGCGCCGGGGGCGGGTTGGACCCGCTGTATTTTCGCAGCAGGGACACCAAGTGTCGGGTTGTCAGACCCTGGTTTTCGGCAGTTTTCAGGGAACCGGGGGTGAGTCGGTATTGGTAGCGCCTGGGGCTGATCTCCAGCCATTCGCAGAAGCGCGAGAACTGGTAGCGGGCAATCCGTGGGGTCAGGTTGGTCATGGTAAGCACACCGGTGGAAGCGATCGCCACGGGTGCGTCCTCCACAGGCAGATCGAGCGTCCCGCGAGCTTCCAGCAACTCATCATACCAGGCCGATTTGCGAAAGAATGTGGCTCCTGCGGCAGCTCCATCTGAAGCCAGTTCCACCAATCCCAGCCAGGTCATGGGTCCGCTCACAAGGAAGTGAATATACCAGGCTTCCACCTCGAACCAGCTTTCCACGCCCCGTAGCAGGCCTCCCTCTGGCGTGTTTCGGCTGATGATCCAGGCATCGTACTCACCGCCCCGCCGCAAAAAATCCGGGCTGCTGGTGTGCATGATCTCCACCAGGTTGTCGAGCGCCGCCCAGG
>JBAQMM010000152.1:0-12326 GCA_049302815.1 Anaerolineaceae bacterium
ATACGATCGCCCCAGGTAGCCTGATTCCAGGCGCTTTTTAGAGTTCCAAAGAAGTTTAGCCAGGTCCTCACCCGGCAGATCTGCCAGCCTGGCAGCGGCTCCACCGGCATCTGTGCCACTTTCGAGCGTGCGGCTGATGGCAAAACTGAGTGGGCTGTGAATAGCTGCGTTCAGGCTCCCGTAGATCAGCCACGAGAGGAACCTGATCCTACTGCCCTGCTGCAGGATTCTATCCTTCAAAAGTGGGTTTACCCGGCTTAAAATCTGCTCAAACTGCCATCCATTCTGAGAAAAATAACCAACCCCCTTGCTCTGCGTACTATTTTCTCCATCGAAAGGTGCATCGGTATATGCGGAGTGGTTATCTTTCTCAAAAATTCAGTATTTTTGAGTTGAGGAGTCAGACATTTAGTGCAACGGATGAGGAGATAAAATCATTCGTATGCAAAAAACGGCATAGAAGGTCATATGACAGAATCTAAAGACAGCCACGTTCCAAGCCAGGTACTCAATCGGAAACTCAATGCTATTCTTGTGTTTTTGGTAGTCCAACTGATGGGGATCATTGCCGCACTGCTGGTTTTTCATTTTTGATTTCGTTGCAGAGGGAGTTCTGTGGGGCAGGTTTTGCCCTGAACCGGTACCCACAGGAAGCAGAAGACATTACGCTGGAAACCTAGGCTTCCAGTTTCCGCAGCGCATTAATCAGCACGCTGGAGGTTTTCCGTATTCCTCTAAGACGCAGGTGGAGTAGACACGAGCGTCTTTCAGAATTGGGTCTGGTGGCGAGAGCTCCTGTCTATCTGTGGCGCTCAAGTGGGTGGGCATTACTCGCATTTCGGTTTCGCGTAGCCGCGTCGGCATTAATTAGAAACAGACGTCTCGAAAATGGGTTCAGTGACGAGAGAGCATGGCTGTCCACGACGCTTAAGTGGGCAGGCATTGTGGCAATTGAATTACACGTAGCCATGCAGATACCAGGTAGACACACAGCCCATTTTTGGGGACGTGAAATCCTACCTGAGCAATATAACGCATGGAGGGCGTCAATATTACGCGTAGACATTAATTGGGCATCTGAATAGCGGTCTGGAGACGCCCGTAGGGGATGACCGGCTCACCAGAACGCTCACCGTGGATTGCCCCGCACCTAGCACGATGCCCGGAAGGGTGGTTGGAGGCGGTTTGGAATGTGTCAAAAAGAGTGGGGCTTGGGTAAACCTTGCTACCTGTCGGCTCCCGGTGTTGGCATTGATATTGCAACCAATCCCTTAATGGAACCCGCCTCAACCGGCGGAAATAGCTGCATACAATGCAGCGGCACCTTCGCCGCTGAAGATTGACTTGGAGGAAGTGATGACGAGAGCATTTGGTGTGGACATCAGTAAATTTCAGACTAGCCAGGACGGAAGCAAACGCCAGGATTTCAATGCCATCAAAGCCCATGCTGAAGAGGTGGTTTTCATCGCTGCCCGGGCGGGTGTTTCCTGGGGCTACAAGGACCCAATGTTTGACTATTACTGGGGTGAAATGGCTCGCATCAAGGTCTGCCGCATGGCCTATTTTGTGGTTTACTTTGGCGAAAGCGCCTTATCCCAGATGGACTCGCTGTTTAAAACCCTGGAGGGCAAAACCAACTGGAAGAACGACCGCCTGGTGCTAGACCTGGAAGTGGCGGGCATCAACACCAGGGAACGCATCACCGCTACCACGCTGAAATGCCTGGACATCTGCAAAGCCCGCACCGGCATTTACCCGATGATCTATTCCCGGTCGTCTTGGGTCGATGCCTATATGAATGTCGGCTCGCTGCCCCGACTGGATTGGTGGCTGGCGCACTACAAGGGCTCCGCCCCATACCCGCTCTACACCGCCGAGCATCCCGGCCCACCGGACCTACCCAACGGGGTCTCAACCTACCTGATCCATCAGACCGGCGACCATAACAAAGCCATCGGCTCCGCCAGCCATTACATGGATTATGACCGCTGGAACGGCACCAAAGCTGACGTCCTGCGCTATTTTGGCAACCCGACCAACCCGGACCCCGAGCCGGTGGTTGTGCTCTTTACAGCCAAATGTATAGTCTCAGCGCTGTACAAGCGCAGTGGGCCAGGTTCCACTTATTCCGTGGTCGGTTCAGTCAACCTGGGGGACGTGGTGAATGTGTACGAGGTCAAGGATAACTGGTATCGCATTGATGCGACTGCCTCGGTGTGGTGTTCGGGTTTACCCAGGTATCTGCAGCAGCTGGATCCCAGCGGAACGCCGCCCAGCCCGATCGAGCTTTTCAAAGCCAAATGCATCGTCAGCGCGCTGTACAAACGCAAAGGTCCTGGGTCGTCCTACGCGATAAACGGATACCTGAAGAAGGATGATGTCGTCAGGGTGTATGAGGTGACCAACAAATGGTATCGGATTGACCCGACCAACCAGGTATGGTGCTCCGGCGCCGCCCAGTACATGCAGAAACTGTAAGATTTCAACCGGGGAATTATGATCACCAGGGATCAATCGCCCAGAATGCAGGGCAAAGACTGCGTGTTTGGGTAAATTCAGGCGTAAATCTTTTTTGGCAAGGTATCTGACTTGGTCGGGCAATAGCCCAGCGCGGTACGTGAAAGCTGCGACAGGTCTGACAAGCTGTAGGGGGTTTATCCGGAATTAAAAGCGAAAGGCTGCCCGATCAACGGGCAGCCTTTCAAGGATATTACGAACAATGATTTAAAGGTCGTTGAGCAAGGTTGCCAGGGCGAGCACGACAAAGGCAGCCAGAACCAGCCAGAAGGCATAATTGCCCAGGGCGGCAATGACGCTCAACTTGCCCAGCAGGCCGAGAAGGGCTAATACAAGGGCGACAATAAAGGTTACGGATTTGGGGGCACTAAGTCTCATGATATTTTCTCCTATGAATAAATTGAATAAAATGGTTTGTACCAAATTGTACAAACTTATTATAAAGGTGATTGCTGTAGGTGTCAAACTGGGTACAAATGTGCAAGTTTAGGTTTTAGGCTGGGTAAATTTGGGAATCCCGGTAGATCAGGCGCCACAATACACTTCCGCAAGTTAGGTTCGGCTCGCACCCTACGCCAGAATGAAAAGCAGCATGTTATCCTGAGGCGCGCAAGCGACAAAGGAACATAGGTGTGTTTTTTTGATATAGACGAACGCCGGATTCTTCGCTTCGCAGAATGACAGACTCCAGCATCGGTGCAATTAAAAGAGGATTACACCCTACAACGACCTTTTTCGCATGGGAGGAATTGCAGGTCTTCAGCTTGTAGGTCACCCATTGCGTAGCACGGGTGACATGTCACGTGCTGCAACGCAGTCCACCGGCCTCCCGCCCTTCCTAAAAGCAACCCGTTCTGTCTCAGTGTCTCTATGCAAATCCCCTCCCAAATGCTATACTTTAGTAATAACGCCAAATAATTCTTTATGATCTACTTGACAAAAGGCGTAAACAGATTAAAATAGTTGATATGTTTACTATTTAACGTGAGCAGGCAATGGGATCGGATAGAATGGCTTTTTACGAATCGTTGAAAGCAATATTTCTTCACATTGACAACCATGAAAAGGCTTTCCTGAGCCAATACAGCCTTTCTCTTCCCCGTTTCTATGCCCTGCTGCACATCAGTAATCACCCCGGCATCAACTACATTGATTTGAGCGATCTGATGCTCTGCACCAAAAGCAACACCACCCGTATCGTCCAGGGCATGCAAAAAGACCACCTGGTCGATCGAAAAAATCATCCCGCGGATGGACGCAGCTATCAACTTTACCTCACCGAAACCGGAGCATCCCTCTACGAGTGCGTCTATCCGGAATACGTTAACCTGGTGGACCAGTTAATGTCACTCTTCACTGACGATGAACTGACGACCTACGCCATGGTTAGCCAACACATCGAAAGCACCTTGGACCCCAAATCGGGCAGCCTGCCCACCAGACTGAATACAACGGCGAAAGCCGTCCCTGTGGAGATTTGAGGCCGAGTTGACTGAATACAACGGCAATAACTGCCAAATTTGTTCAATGTTTCAAAGGAGAAACCAATGAAGAAAAGTTATTTGTTGATTGCAGTCGTTTTGATTGCAAGCATGTTGCTGGGCGCTTGCGCCACCGCAACCGATGTCCCCACCGAAGCCCCGACCGAGGTTCCGACCGAGCTTCCAACCGAAGCCCCAACCGAGGTTCCGACCGAGGTTCCAACCGAAGAAGAGGCCGTTGCCACCCTGCGTATTTGGGCAGATGAACAGCGGACTCCAGTCCTGGCTGCCCTGGCAGATCAACTGAAGACTGAATACAATGTGAACTTGGTCGTAGAGACCGTTTCTGGTATCCGCGATAATTTCCTTGTATCTGCTCCTGCTGGCGAAGGCCCAGACATTATTGTTGTTGCTCATGACCAGGTTCCGGCTTTGGTCGCCAGCGGTTTGATTGCCCCGATGGATTTGGGTGAACAAGCTGCTGATTTTGACACTGACGCTATAAAAGCTTTCACTGTAGACGGTGTTTTGTATGGTATGCCCTACGCAACTGAAAACCTGGGCTTCTTCTATAACACAGATCTGGTCGAGACTGCTCCTACCACCTGGCAGGAAGTTTATGACATAAGCAAACAGTTGATTGCCGATGGCAAAGTTGACTATGGTATCGCTTTGGCTGGCACTTCCTACGATGCCTATCCCTGGATGACCTCCCAAGGCGGTTACATCTTTGGCGTGGATGCCGAGGGAAATTACAACCCCAATGATGTCGGTGTTGGCGGTGAAGGCATGATCGCATTTGGGGATATGGCTAAAAAATGGCTGGATGATGGGGTCCTTTTTAAAGAAACGGATGGAACCACTGTAAAGTCGATGTTTGTCAATGGTCAGATCGCTTTCCTGATGAATGGCCCATGGGAACTCAACAACTTGCGCGATGCCGGCACCCCATTTGCCGTGACATCCTTCCCGGATGGCGGCTTACCCTTCAAGGGCGTCCAGGGATTCCTCGTGAACTCCTTCAGCGAAAACATTCTGCTGGCTCAGACCTTCCTAACCGAGTTTGTTGCCACCGAAGAAACCATGCTCAAGTTCGTCGAAGTCGATCCCCGCAATTCCGCTTACCTGCCTGCTTTTGAAAAGCAGACCGATCCTGACCTGCCTTCTATCGCTGCTGCAGGTGCTGGTGCCCAACTCATGCCTGCCATCCCCGAAATGGGTAAGGTTTGGACTGACTGGGGCAATGCCCTCACCTTCATATTGAATGGCGAGAAAACTCCCGCTGATGCCTATACCTTTGCACAGGAAGCCATTGTGGCTGCCATTGCTGCTGATTACTCTGGAATGGTCAATCTGCCTGGCGACTGGCAAGTGGCTGCTGGTGTCTGCACTACTGATTGGGACCCCAAGTGTGAAAGCACTGCTATGACTCTCGGCGATGATGGCCTGTATACCGCCAAATTTACCATCCCCGCTGGCGAGTATCAAATCAAAGTCGCCATGGACGGCGGTTGGGACACCAACTACGGTCTCGATGGCGTCGCTGGTGGCGATAATATCACTTTCACCGTTGCGACTGAGGGCGAAGTTGCCTTCACCTACGATCCCGAGACCCACCTGTTGGATATTCAACTTCCGTAATTCGTTCAAGTAATAAAGAAGAGACCAGGTAATACTGGTCTCTTCTCTACAAGTTAATAGAAAGGAGAAGCAGGGAATGAACAAACCAAGTAATTCCACGGCGGCTTTTGCAAAAAAGACTATCACCAGCGTTTCCTCCATAATCACTATTATTATCGTTGTTGCCGTAGATATCCTGCTGGGATATTTTGCGTTTAGACTGGTAAAGCTTGGGTATATCCCACTTGCCATCGTTTTCGTCATCATCATTGCTATCATATCAATCAGTTTCCTCGTCCCGAAAATGAAACATTTTCGCTGGATGGCGGTAGGTTTGGCAGCCTGGCTGCTTTTCTCTATTTTCCCAATCATCTACACCGTATATAATGCCTTCACCAACTATGGGGATGCACACTTGATCTCTAAAACCCAGGCAGTCGAACAGATAAGCGCTCAAACGTACTTGCCTGAATCCGGAAAATCCTACCAGTGGGTGGCGTACCGTTCAGAAACGAACGATTACCTGCTGTGGCTGAAGGATACGGATGGCAGCACCAGCATCGTCCGCATGGTGGAAGCCAAGGCGGAAGACCATACCCTCGAGGTGGTACCCGGTCAGAATGGCATTGGTGAACTGGACGAAAATGGCGCTCCCAAAACAATTGAAGGCTATACCCGGCTCAACAAACTGATTGCGTCCACTGACAAGACTCTGACCCAGATCAAGTTTGGCGACCCGGAGAATACCATCCAGGTACGTTCCCCATCAGAAGCCGCGCAATTGGTGCCTCTGTACGAATATGATTCTGCCACCAATGTCTTTACCAATTTACAAACCGGTGTCCAGTATCATGACGAACAGGGCACCTGGACAGCCCGGAATGGAACAGCAATTGTTCCCGGGTACAGCGCCACGATAGGTTTTGATAACTTTGTACAATTTGCCACCAGCCCGGGTTTGCGCGGGCCATTGGTGACCATTGTTATCTGGAACTTCGTCTTCGCCTTCATGAGTCTGCTCCTGACTTTCTCTTTGGGGCTGCTTATTTCGATTATCTATGGCGATCCGAACTTCAAGGGCAAGAAGATTTTGCGCTCGCTTCTATTGATTCCCTACACCATCCCCAGCCTGATCACCATTTTGATCTGGCGAGGTATGCTGAACCCGGAGCTTGGTATCGTCAACCGGGTATTGGAGAGCCTGTTTGGCATTTCACCCGAATGGACCACCGTACCGGCTTTAGCAAGGACGGCCATCTTGATCGTCAACACCTGGCTAGGATACCCCTACTGGATGCTGGTGACCAGCGGCGCTCTGCAATCCATCCCAAGCGATATTTACGAAGCCGCTGAGGTGGACGGCGCCACCGGCTGGCAGCGCTTCTGGAACATCACTTTGCCACTGCTGTTGGTTTCGGTTGGACCTCTGATGATTTCTTCGTTCATTTTCAACTTCAACAACTTTAACTTGATCTACGCTTTTATCAACGGCGGACCGCCCATTCCGACTGCGATGACTCAGGCTGGCTACACGGACATTATCATCAGTTATGTCTACAACTTGGCTTTTGCCAGCGGTCGTGGTGTCCAGTACGGCTATGCTTCGGCGATTTCTTTGATTTTGTTCGTGCTGATCGCAATCATGTCCCTGGCGCAGTTCAGACTCACAAACATGTGGGAGGAGGTAGGAGAAAATGTCTAAGCAACCTAAACCTAAAAAACAGCGGTCAATTTCCAAGAGCCGTAGAACTGGGCTGATCTGGCGCTGGGTGCTGGCGGTTTTCTTGATCACTTTCAGCATCTTCCCGGTTTTGTGGATCATCTCCGCTTCGATCAATCCTTTAAATGACCTGGCAAATCAACAACTCGTTCCCGAAAACGCGGGGTTGGATAACTTCAGGGAATTGACGAACAACCCGGTTTTCCCGTTTTTCACCTGGCTGAAGAACTCACTGAAGATTTCCATCATATCCACCTTGTTAACCCTCTCACTGACCACGATGGCAGCCTTTGCCTTCTCGAGGTTCCGCTTCAAAGGCAGGCAGACTTTGCTTAAATCCATCCTGCTGATCCAGAGCTTCCCGAACCTGCTTGCCATCGTAGCGCTCTTCTCGATCATCAAGCAGCTTGGCGATGTCGTCCCAGCCTTTGGACTGAACACCCATGCCGGCTTGATCCTGGTCTATTCAGGCGGCGCCATGGGCATGAACATCTGGTTGATGAAGGGCTACATGGATACCATCCCGCGCGATATTGACGAATCCGCGCATGTGGATGGTGCCACTGACTGGCAGGTCTTCAGCCAGTTAATCCTGCCGCTTCTGCGCCCGATCCTGGTTGTCATCGGGATTTTGAGTTTCATCGGTACCTATGGCGAATTTGTCATTGCCAGAACGCTATTGACCAAAACTGAGCTGCAAACTGTTATGGTCGGTTTGCAGATTTTTACCGCAGGGCAATACACCAAGAACTGGGGTGTGTTTGCCGCTGGTGCTCTGATTGCTGCCCTGCCGATCATGATCATTTACCTGCTTTTGCAGGATCAGATTGTGGGTGGTCTGACGCAAGGAGCCGTGAAGGGGTAGTCTGTAGGGGGCGTTCACCGCGAGGCGTGTAAACGCGCCAGGCTGACCAAGTTTAATCCTGGCAGATAGTATAAGTATGAAACGGGCGGGTTTTTCCCGCCCGTTTTGTGTTTGTCATTGGGGATGCGTGACGCCCTGTAAGGTCCGTAGCGTGGCAATCTCTCTTTGTCCGTGTGTGTTTGGCGTTACGGCTGCACTCCGTGAACCGGCGGGAGCGAGGCAAAGTGACGGTTTTGGCATAATCAAAAGAAGATTGCACCTGGATGATCCTGTAGTCAAGTCGAAGACCTAATAGGCCACTCACGCTGTGCGGTGGGTGACCTACATTTTCCCTGCCCAAATCCTTCCCCGCCCTCCACAATTATGCCGGCAATCTGCACAATTTCTCGATATTCCTTCGATATCCTTATCCTGTTAAAGTTTCTTCAGTTGGAGCTGCCATGAACGTTCGAAAAACACCCACCCTTTTTCTTTCCCTTTTGCTCGTCATTTCATTTGCCCTCTCAGCCTGCACCCAGCAGAGCACTTCCGAAGCGGAGGGCACCACCATCGGCTACGGCTCGGTCAGCGAGGTGACCATGATCAATACGATCGAGTCCTCCGGTTCCATCACCCCAAAGCAAGTCGCCACTGTTTCTTGGGGCGCCAGCGGAACCATTGAGTCGGTCGCCGTCCAGGTCGGGCAGAAAGTCCAGTCCGAAGATATCCTGATGACCCTAAATCCAAATTCTGTCCCGGATAATCTGAAGCTCTCCCAGCTCAAGCTGAGCGAAATGACCTCACCGGCTGCACTATCCAAGGCGCAGCAGGCTGTCCTGGACGCGCAATCTGCCCTGGATGACGCTCAATACTCCCGCAAATGGCTGGATTACGTCGATGATGATGTGCTCGCCAACGCTTATGCCGAATATATCCTCGCCAAGGATGAATATGCTGAAGCCAAGGAAGTGTACGACAATCTCGCCGATGAACTGGCAGAGGACGACCCGGTCCTGGCAGCCGCTTACACGAGCATGTACACTGCCAAAAGCGCCATGGATTCTAAGGAGTACGTCTACGACCTATATAATTCCGAATCATCCGCCCAAACTTACGCGGAATATGATAACGCGGTGGTGCTGGCGCAAAACAAACTGACCGAAGCCCAAAACTACCTGACCGCCCTGACCGGCGGCGAAGTTCCAGCGGGCGCGACCGGCGCGGACTTGATGAATTATTACGAAACCAAAATGAGCGCGGATTCCTTGAACCTGCGCTCCCCCATTGCTGGCACAATCGCTGCCATCTACGACCAGGCGGGTTTCGTGGTTTCCAACAACCGCGCCAGCGTTGAGGTGGTGGATCGGTCCAAGCTCTACGTGACCATCTCGCTGGATGAAAGTGACATCCTCTCGGTTTCCACCGGCATGCGTGCCACCGTTACCATTGATGTGCTGCCGGATCTTGAGCTCAGCGGGCTTGTCCAACGCATCGAACCGGTGGGGCAGGTCTCCAACGGGGTAGTCTATTATGACGTCGTGGTGGAACTGGATCAAACCAACGATGCCATCCCGATCAACGCCACCGCCTCGGTCACCATCCGGATTGGCGAGCCGCAGGTGAACCTGGTTGTGCCCGCCACTGCCATCCAGAGCGACACTACCGGCGAATATGTCCAGGTGATTACCGCGGCTGGAACCCAACGGGTGGATGTGGTCAGCGGCGAGATCCTGTCGGATGATACCGTCGTGGTCACCGGTGATCTTAAGGCGGGCGACCAGGTGCTGCTGACCCTGCAGGCTTCCAGTTCCTCAGACAGCCTCATTCAAGGCGGCGGAGGTCTACTCAATGGCGGTGGACAGAGACCCAGCGGCGGTGAAGCAGTTCCCAACGGTGGCGATAACGGGCAGCCATAGGCTTAAGGATCAAAAATGATTGAAGCAGAGAAACTCGTCAAAATATACCGGCTGGGTGATACCAGGGTTCATGCCCTGAAGAAGGTCAGCCTGAAGATTGAGGACGGCGAAATGGTCGCCATCGTGGGTCCTTCTGGCTCCGGGAAGAGCACGTTGATGGCGATCCTGGGCTGTCTGGACGTCCCCACCCGGGGGGTCTACCGGATCGATGGGGAATCGGTGGAAAATTTGAACGAAAACCAGCAGGCTGCCATCCGCAGGAACAAAATCGGCTTTGTGTTCCAGCAGTTCAACCTGCTGCCGCGCACCTCCGCCATCGAAAACGTGATGCTGCCGATGTATTACAACGGGGTCAAGGGCAAAACTCGCCTGGCTAAAGCCCAGGAAGCCCTGGAGATCGTCGGTTTGGGAGACCGCGCCAAAAACCATCCTAACCAGCTTTCAGGCGGCGAGCAGCAACGCGTGGCAATCGCCCGCGCCCTGGTGAATGATCCTTCCCTCTTGCTGGCGGATGAACCGACCGGTAACTTGGACTCGCGCAAAGGCGCTGAGATTGTGGCTATCTTCCAGCGTTTAAACCGGGAAAAGGGTCAGACGGTGGTCTATGTGACCCATGACCCATTCATCGCCCGCCATACCAGACGTATTATCCGCCTTCAGGATGGCAAAATTGTCAGTGACATGCCAGTCCCGCACCCGTTGGAAGCGGGAACGCCGCGCCCTGATGATGTGCTTGACCAGACCTGGCAGGAGGACACTGAACAGGAGGAGATGGACGAATGAGCATTTTTGAGAATTTCAGGATCGCCATGCGGGCGATTGGAGCTAACAAACTGCGCTCCAGCTTAACCATGCTGGGCATCATCATCGGCGTGGCCGCCGTAGTGGCGCTTATGTCGGTGGGGGAGGGAGCCACCAGTGGCATTACCAGCCAGGTGGAAGGCATGGGTACCAACCTGATTACCGTTTCCAGTGGTCGCTCCTTTATGTCCATGGGCGGCGGGCAGTCCCAGTCGCTGTTGTACAGTGATTACGAAGCCATCCAGAAGGCGATCGGAAGCCAGGCAGTGATCGCCCCATATTACCAGGGCAGCGCCTATGTTTTGAATGGCGACCGCGAGGCGAATGCCACGGTCACCGGTGTTACTCCCATCTACGCGGACGTCAACGAATATGTGATTTCCCGGGGGCGTTTTATCACCGACCAGGATAATCTCGAGAAAGCCCGTGTGGCAATATTGGGCGCCACCTCGGCCGAAGATCTTTTTGCCGGTCTCAACCCGATCGGCAGGGAGGTCAAGATTGACGGCAAGGCTTTTACCGTCGTCGGAGTGCTGGAAACAAAAGGTAGCCTCGGTCTGACCTCTCAGGATGATGCTGTCTTGATCCCGATTGAAACCGGTTACAGCCGCGTTTTTGGCGGGAGAGCCAGTAGTGGGGGGAAAAACACCCTCACGGGTATATCCCTCTCAGCACTGGATGCCAGCCAGGTGGACACGATTATGAACACCATCGATTTTACCCTGAGACGGGAGCATGGCTTGACCTTGACGGATGACATGATCTTTACCGTCAGCAGCCAGTCACAAATGCTCGAGTCGCTTAGCACCATCAGTAGCACTTTGACCACCATGCTGGGCGCCATCGCCGGTATCTCACTGCTGGTGGGGGGCATCGGCATTATGAACATCACCCTGGTTTCAGTGCGGGAGAGGACGCGCGAGATCGGTCTGCGCAAGGCGGTGGGAGCACCCAAAGGGGTGATCCTGTTCCAGTTCCTGGCAGAAACGCTGACGCTGTCTATCATTGGTGGGGTGTTGGGGGTGCTGCTTGGGGCAGGCATTGCCTGGCTGGTCTCCACCAGCGGGCTGATCCAGGCTTCCGTGTCTTCCAACACCGTTATGATTTCTTTTGGCATGGCAGTGCTGGTGGGTCTCGTCTTTGGTCTTTATCCGGCCTACCAGGCGGCTGGTTTGCGCCCGATTGAAGCCTTGCGGTACGAATAAATCATTGAGGAGTTTATATGAAAACGAAGAAGAACCCATTGTTATTGGCAGCAGCGATCTGCTTGATCGTTCTGGCAGTGCTTTGCTGCGGTTACGCAGTTGCCACCACCCTGGGGGTAATTCGCATGATGCCTTCTGGCGCTGGCAGCTTTCAGGGCACCCCGCAAGCCTTCCCAGGCGGAAGCCAGGATAACGGCGGCCGGCAGCAAGGGACCCTGCCCC
>JBAQMM010000153.1:0-10533 GCA_049302815.1 Anaerolineaceae bacterium
GATATCCGCCTGATCCGCCGGATGCTGCGGGATGCCGCCCACCGCGCCTATGACCCGACCCAGACTCTGCTGCACTGGCATTACGTGCGCACCAGCGAGCTGCGCAATATCATTCCCTATATCAATACTACTGATACGATCGTCAACAGCGCCATGCCTTACGAAATGCCGCTGTATAAAGCCAGACTGGGCAAAGAGTTTGCCCGCTGGGCAGAGACTTTCAAGGACGATCCGCTGCACCAGGACGCTTATGAACGCGCTGCCAGGGTGGACCGGTTATTCCAGGAAATGGAAGCTGTCAGTGATGATTCGATCATCCCGGAGAATTCCGTCATTCGGGAGTTCATCGGCGGCGGCATTTACAAGTATTAATCCTCACGCCAACTAAGACTTCTCCCTCAACCGAAGCTGTATTCAGGGAGAAGGCCTGCCCATGCCTCCTCCGCAGGCATGGGTGGTATTGGACCTAGCCTGATTCCTGTCAGGTTGTTTAGTTGTTATGAATGGGGAATAATTGTTGGGTTCTGAGGATAAAAATCGTCAGGTTCACCAGCACGGGCCAGAAAATTCATTCACACCCGGGGGGATCGTGTCCACGGAGTAGAACCAGCCACAGGCGTCAAAGCAGGAGTGACCCACATAACAGCCTTGGTTATCTTTACGGTATTCCGTCTCGCAGGATAGATACTCTCCGCGCAGTGCGCACCAGGTATTTGTCGGAGCCCAAACTACATCCGCGGAGGAGAAAAGCGCCCGCGGCCAGATCAGGCGCTCGGTCAGAGCCAGGGTGGGCGTAGGGGTGATGGTGGAAGTATTCGTGGGGGTCGGCGTCTGGCTGGGTTCGAGGTTGGGGGTGGGAGTCAGGGTTGCCGTATGCGTGGGGATGGTGGTGGCTGTGGGAATAATGGAGGGGGTCACTGTGGGGGTCTGGGTTGGCTCCGGCGTCTGCCAGGGGGAACAGGCTGGCAGCACAAGTACCAATATCAAACCAAGAAAGACTAAACTTCGCTTCATCGTTACTCCAAAAGGCTCGTAATCTTCAAGATAGGCTCCTAATAGCAGGGGCCTGAGAAGGTGTAGGCACCGCCACCCTTGGGGAGGGTATCGACCGCGTAATAGAACCCACAGGCATCATAACAGGTCATACCGACAACACAGCTGCCGCTGTAATTGCGGTACTCCGTTTCACAAGTCACGTTCTTTCCCCGATCGGGGCACCAATCTTCAGGTCCACTCCAACTCACATCAAAAATGGTGAAAGTGGCACGTGGCATGATCGGCAGGTTCAACTCAAAAGTGGGGGTCATGGTCTCGGTGGGGGTGGCTGAAGCGGTAGGAGTGGGGGTTTCAGTGGCAGTGGGTGTGAGAGTAGGGGTCTCGGTTGGGGTGAGCGTGATGGTGTTGGTCGGCGTGGGGGTGTTGGTGACCATAGCGGTTTGGGTGGCAGCCAGGTCCGGCTTGGGAGAGCAAGCGTTCAAAATCGTCACCGCGACCAGCGCTGCCACAAGGAAGGGTCTTCCTTTCACGCGAATAAATGATCTTGAGGGTTTGTTTATTGTCCGCATATGGTTTCGTTTCAGGGGCGGGATCAATCGCAGGGCCCGGTGAAGCCCTGGAATTCATTCCAGACCTTGGGGAGATTATCCTTGGAATAGTACAAGCCGCAGTCGTCATAACAGGTGTGACTGTAATAACAGCGCCCGTCGTAAAGGCGGTATTCAGACTCGCAAGTGACATTTTGCCCGCGCAAAGGGCAGTTTGTATCGTTATGAAAGATGGTGTCGTCCACCAGGCCGGTATTGAAGTCCTGCGAGTGAACCAGGTCGTTGCGGGCTTCATCGGTGTAAAACTCAAAGGTCATCATGGCTTTGCCGAAGATTTTCTGATCGCTCTCACAAATCATGTGGAGGGGGTATTGGGGGTCAGGGTTGCAGATCAGATCATAGTCATCCGCTTTTCCATAGAGCGTTCCGGCAAAATTTGATTGAAGGAAATAGAAAAACGTTTTTTCACCTTCATTCCAGGCGCGGTACAGACTAAAATCCTTCATGAAGCCGTTAAAGGGAACCTTGGTCGGGGTGGGTGTGGAGGTAATGGTGGCAGTGGCGGTTGGGCTGCTGGTTTGGGTGGGTTCGGATGTCGGGGAAGGAAGCGCCGGCATGGCTGTGGGGAACGGCTCGGTTGGTGTGGAAGCGGCTTGCAAATCCTCGCTGGGGGATGAAGCGCTACAGGCGGCTAAGGCTATACCCAACAAGGCAAGTGTGAGGATCAAAACAAGACGCTTTGGCAATGACGGTTTCCTTCAATTCAGTCTACGGTCTCCTCCCCAATGGTCGGAGGGGAGGAGACGAATACAAGACCTATTGTACCGCAATTATTTGGGAGGATTGATGTTTTTTGCTTATGTTGCCGTGGCAATGTGCAACTTGTTGACCTTGTCGAAGTGATACCCGTAGATGCAAAAGGTGATTGCCAGCGGGAATTTCTGGGGCTGGTGGAATAATGTCCAGAAGAACAGTTTCCAGTAGTATCCGCGCTGCGGGCTCTTGATGCCAATCTCGTACATAGAACGGAAGAGTGCCAGGATTTCCTGCCATTGAAGCGTCACGGCATGCCGTTGGGGATTATACGTTTTCAAGAAGGTCATCACCCGCTCGGTATAGTCCTTGCCGGAGTAGATGGTATCCAGAATCTTGTGATAACCGTCCTTGAGGGTCTTGGAGTTCATGCGCGGAATGATGTTAGTTTCGCCGTCGGCATTATCGCCGGAATAGATTTCTTTGGAAAGACGCCCTTCCCTGAGCATGCGCTGGTACAGACCGGTGCCGGTAGGCGCCTGGAGCAGCCCCACCATGGCAGTGACAATGCCACTTTTTTGGATGAATTCAATCTGCCGGTCAAAAATGCGCTCATCGTCGCTGTCAAAACCGACGATAAAGCCGCCCATCACCTGTAAACCAAGGCTTTGCAGTTTTTGGACGCTACTGACCAGGTCGCGATGGCGGTTTTGGCTTTTATGGCACTCGGACAGACTCTCATCATCCGGTGTTTCAATCCCAACAAAAACCTGGGTGAAGCCGGCTCTGACCATCAAGTCGATCAGTTCATCGTCATCAGAGAGGTTAACACTGGCTTCGGTGATGAACAGGCAGCCTTTTTTGCCTTTGCGCCATTCAATCAGGGCGGGCAGCAGGTCTTCTTTGAGAACCTGGCGGTTGCCGATGAAATTATCGTCGACGATGAAGATGTTGCGGCGCCAGCCGCGCTGATAGAGGCTGTCCAACTCAGCAATGAACTGCCCGGTGCTCTTAAGCCGCATCTTGTGACCGAGCAGGGAGGTGACGTTACAAAAATCACAGGCAAAGGGACAGCCGCGGGAATACTGCAGGCTCATTGAATCATAGCTGTTCAGATCAGCCAGCTCCCACAGTGGCAGGGGCGAAAAGCGAATATCGGCGAAATCCTGCGTTTCGTAGATACGCTTGGGATTTCCTTGCGCCAAATCTGCCAGGAACATCGGCAGGGTGATCTCACCCTCATTCAGAATCAGGTGGTCGACTTCTGGGAAGGCTTCCTTCTCCATGGTGAAGAGCGGTCCCCCAGCGAGGATGGTTTTTCCGAGTTGCTTGACTTGACTGATGACCGCGACGGCGGATTTGCGCTGGACGTTCATAGCGCTGATAAACACCGCGTCCGCCCATTGGATGTCGGAAGTTTTGAGGGGCTTGGCGTTCATATCCACCAGGCGTTTGTTCCAGGTGGCAGGCAGCATGGCCGCGATGGTCAATAATCCGAGGGGAGGGGAAGAGGATTTCTTTTTGACAAACTTTAGGGCGTGCTTAAAGCTCCAGAAGGTATCTGGAAATTCAGGATAGATAAAGAGGATATTCATTTGTTTTCAGCTTCCTTGGGGATTCCTGGGGTAGCTGGGTCAGCCTTGATGGATGGTTCCAAGGTTGGCTCCGGCTTGGTTTTTGTTTTTTTATCGGCAGGCTTAGGCTGGCGGTTTTTGAGGGTGTTTTGCTTATTCTTATCCTCGGAAATGGTTTCAACCAGATCAGGGATCACTTTTGGACGGAGCAGCTCTGCCCGACCAAGCCCGTTGATCTGCTGAAACATGACTGCCATTTCGGTTGGGGAATAAGGCATTTCGTTATCCAGCCACCAGTAGATCAGGGAAAGCAGCGCGCCGGTATAATAATTTTCGATGAAGACACGGGAAATGATTGTCTCCGCATTGAGCCTTTCCAACTCCAGACCCAGGCTTGCGGAGATGTTTTCCTGCAAGATCGTATGGACCTGCTTTGAACCGATTACACTGCCTTTGCCGATCATCATAATGCGGTAAAGATCATAATGTTGCTCGGCAAATTCAAACATCTTTTGGACACCCCGGATGTCATGGAGATTCCACTGGTTGTTTAGGATTTGCGGCGCGGATGCCAGGAAGTCGTCAAACATCTGTCGCATCACGTCCGCGAGCAGATCATCCTTTTCTTTATAATGCAGATAGAAGGTAGCCCGACCGAGGTTGGCGCGGTCGGTCACGTCCTGGATATTGATGTCATCGTAACCCTGTTCCAGGATTAATGCCAGCATGCTCTCGCGGAGCAATTTGCGGGTTCGTTGAATTCTTCGATCGTCTTTTCTGGGCACATTTACCTCACAAATATAATATTGGAAATTCGTACAATAATAGACGAATATTCCTAATGTGACTAATTATAAATATAGTTTTCAACACTGTCAATATGGATTTGAGAGGATTTCAAGAGTGTTTACCATGTGATTCTTAAGCGTCGGAGCTCTTAACCTGCTTTCCTGTGGGACGCGGAGAATCTTTCCTTATCCAGTCCATCATCAAGTTCGATTAATAAATTTCTAGGGTGTGCTCCTCATTTGAGCACAACATTACCGCATAAACCTTCTCGCTGGTGTGCACAAAAACGGTGCACACCCCATGGGCTGGAGCAAAGTGAAGAATCTGACATTCGCCTATAACAAAAATTCCGTGGGTCAGGCAGGAATCCAAGTCTGTGTCTTCTATTTTTGGGTTTTTTAGGGTATGCTTAACCTTTGACAGGTAATTATTGAGGAGGTCAGAATGATCAAGGACTTACTTAAAGAGGGCGAACAGCGCATGCAGGTGGCGTTGGACGTTTTGGAAGAAGACCTTACCGGTATCCGCACCGGTCGGGCTTCGCCTGCGCTGATTGAAAAGCTACCAGTGGAATATTATGGGGCAACACTGCCGCTGATTCAACTGGCGACGATCAGCGTACCTGAGTCACGTCAACTTCTGATTCGACCATTTGACGCTTCCTCATTAAAAGCCATCGAGCGCGCCATACTCGCATCCGACCTGGGGCTTACCCCAAATAATGATGGCAAATCCATCCGCCTGAACCTGCCACCGCTCACCGAAGAGCGCCGACATGACCTAGTCAGGGTTGTGCATGCCAGGCTGGAAGAGTGCCGCATTGCCATCCGCAACATCCGCAGAGATCTGATCAAAGATCTGCGCGACTTTGAAAAGGAAAAGTTGATCTCAGAGGATGAACTGGAGCAGGGGGAAGAGGAACTTAAGGAACTGACCGGCAGGATGATTGATGAGGTGGATGTAATTGGTTCGCGCAAAGAGAAAGAAGTGATGGAGGTGTAATCCATGGAAGATACACAAAACCTCACCAAAATCCCAATCCACGTAGGCCTCATCATGGACGGCAACGGACGTTGGGCGATCTCACGCGGCTTGCCCAGGTTGGCAGGTCACCGCGCCGGCACAGAAAATCTGCACCCTGTAATAACGGCTGCCAAGGGCCTTGGGATCAAGTACCTGACCTTCTATGCCTTTTCCACCGAAAACTGGAACCGACCCAGGGATGAGGTAATCGGGATCATGAATTTGATGTCAGAATTCATTGACCGGGAGACAATCCCTCTGCATGAGGAGGGTGTAAGGATCCTGCACATCGGCTATCTAAAACGGCTGGGTCCGGTTTTGGTGCAAAAAATCAATCACGCCATAGACCTGACAAAGGACAATCGCGATATCACCGTCATGCTGGCATTTAATTATGGCGGAAGGGGCGAGATCATTTCGGCTGTACGGAATATTATCGCTGCAGGGACGAAACCTGAAGATGTGACCGAAGACATGCTCAGCCAGAACATGTTCACCGCCGGCATTCCGGACCCAGACCTGATCATCCGCACCTCTGGCGAATTGCGCACCAGCAACTTTCTAATGTGGCAGAGCGCCTACTCTGAGTGGGCTTTCCCACAGACCTATTGGCCGGATTTTGACGGCAAACTGCTCGGGGAGATCCTGCAGGATTACAGCCAGCGGGACCGGCGCTATGGAGGGCTAAGCCAGAATTAATGTTTTGGACACGTTTTAAATCTGCGCTTGTTTTTGTTCCACTCATGCTGCTGATGGCTTACTTGGGCGGTTTTGTCTATTTCCTGTTCATCCTGGCGGTGTTGGGGGTGGGCACTTGGGAATACTGGCGTCTTCTCAAGACCATGGGGTACTATGTTTCCCTGCCGGTCATGCTCGGAGGGGTGAGCCTGCTGCTTATCCTGAGGCAGAGCAGTGGCTTTGCGTCTAGCGATATTGGGCTGGTGGTGATTCTCATCGCCGCGGCCATCTTGAGCCTGGAGAGATACGAAAAGCAGGACGCCCAAGCAGCGCTCACCTTTGCGCTGCATGTTTCCGGGATTTTATATCTTGGCTGGTTGGGCGGTTATTTCCTCTCGCTGAGGCAGCTGCCCAATGGACGCTGGTGGCTGATTGTGGTATTGATCCTGGTCTGGCTGGTGGACCTGGGGGCTTACATTGTTGGCTCAACCCTGGGAAAGCATAAAATATTCCCGCGCCTGAGCCCCAAAAAAAGCCGGGAGGGCTACATTGGGGGGGTGATTTTTGGCGGTGGGTTTGGGGTGGTGCTGAGTTTGATCTTCAAGACGCTACTGCCGGAAATGCAGCTGTGGGAAGGGCTGGTGTTGGGGTTGGTGATCGCCTTGGTAACTCCTTTTGGCGATGTGTTCATCAGCATGCTTAAACGCGTGGCGGGCGTCAAGGACAGCAGCAACCTGATTCCCGGGCATGGCGGGATTTTGGACCGGACTGATACCTGGATATGGGCCATGATGATCGGTTTTTACCTGGCAAAGCTGTTCGCGTAGAAGATTCTGGATAAATAAGAATCCTGATTTCAAATGGATCAGGATTCTTTTTGGTTAATGGGGGAAAGACTCAGCCAGCCAAGGCGTCATCCACGATTACCCGGGCTTCTTCATTGATCCGTTTAAGATGGTCTTCACCTTTGAGGCTTTCAGCGTAGATTTTGTAGATGTCTTCCGTTCCGGAGGGGCGCGCGGCAAACCAGCCGAAGTCCGTGGTTACCTTCAAACCACCTATGGCACCGCGATTGCAGGGGGCATGAGTCAGTTTGGCAGTGATGGGATCGCCTGCCAACATCTCGGCTTTGACCATTTCAGGGGAAAGGCTGCCCAGGATGGCTTTTTCGCGCGCGCCGGTGGGGGCGTCCATGCGGGAATACCAGCTGCGTCCCAGCTCGGCTTCCATGGCCTGGTAGTGCAAGCCGGGATCCCTGCCGGTGACTGCCAGGATTTCCGCAGCGAGCAGGTCGAGAATGATGCCGTCCTTGTCGGTGGTCCAGGTCTTGCCATTCCTGCGCAGGAAGGACGCGCCGGCGCTCTCCTCTCCGCCAAAACCAAGTGAGCCATCCAGCAGCCCGGGCACGAACCATTTGAAGCCAACCGGCACCTCGCACAGGGTCCTGCCGATCTTACGGGCAACCCGGTCGATGATGGAGCTGGAGACGAGGGTCTTGCCCACAGCGGCATCGGCCGACCAATCAGGCCGGTGCTGGAACAGGTACCAGATCGCTACCGCGAGGTAGTGATTGGGATTCATCAAACCCACGCTGGGAGTGACAATGCCGTGGCGGTCGTAGTCCACATCGTTGCCAAAGGCGATGTCAAACTTATCCTTGAGATTGATCAGGTTCGCCATGGCGTAAGGGCTGGAGCAGTCCATGCGGATCTTGCCGTCCCTGTCCAGGGGCATAAAGGAGAAAGTGGGGTCCACCCGTTTGTTGACCACCTCAATGTTGAGGCCATACTTTTCCGCGATGGGCTCCCAGTAAGCCAGACCTGAACCGCCCAACGGATCCACACCGATATGAATGCCTGATTTGGCAATAGCCCGCATATCCACCACATTCTCCAGGTCGGAGACATAAGGGCTGATCAAATCGATCATGTGGGTTGTTTCAGCCTGCAGGGCTTTAGCAAGGCTGAGCCGCCGAACATCCCGCAGATCATCTCTGATGATCTGGTTAGCCCGGTTCTGAACCCATTTGGTCGTGTCTGTGTCGGCAGGACCGCCGTTGGGAGGGTTGTACTTGAAACCGCCGTCTTCAGGCGGGTTGTGAGAAGGGGAGATGACTACGCCGTCTGCCGGGGCTTCCTTATGGCTGGTGTTATAGGTCAGAATGGCATGGGAAATGACCGGCGTGGGGGTGTAGCGGTGATCCTGATGGATCATGATTTCCATGCCGTTGCCCGCAAACACTTCAATGGCGGTGTAGAGCGCCGGTTCGGAAAGGGCGTGGGTGTCCATCCCCATGAAAAGCGGCCCGGTGATGCCCGCCAGCTTGCGGTATTCATAGATCGCCTGGCTGATCGCCATAACGTGATCCTCGGTGAAACTGGAGGTGAGAGAGGATCCCCGGTGCCCTGAGGTGCCGAACGCCACTGCCTGGGCAGGGATTTGCGGGTCCGGGTGGTGGGTGTAATAGGCGGAAATCAGACGCGGTATGTTGACCAGCATCTCGTAAGGGGCAGGTTTGCCTGCCAGCGGATGAATGGGCATGGGCTCTCCTTTTGATCAGACGGAAGGCGGAGGGGGGAAACCGCCTTCCTGGAAGATTTCCACCAGTTCCTTGCGTTGGTTGGGAAACTCGCGGCCCTGGTTATATTCAGACAGATCTTCAATTTCACCGGGGTAACCGATAGCAACCATGCAGTGAATGTCGTAGTTTTCCGGGATGTTCAGCCCGACCCGGGCGCGATCGGCGTAAAAACCACCCATGGGATGCACCACCAAACCCATGGCAACGCCCTGCAGTGCCAGGTTCTCAAAAGCAAAACCGGTATCGAAAGCGTGGGTGGTGATGAGCTTGCCTTTGGGCGAAATTTTATTGGAGAGCACCATAAGTAACACACCAGCCCGGGCACACCACTCCTGGTTCCATTGATCCAATAAAGAAAAGAAACGCTCGAATTCGGGCGTGTCCCTATGGGCATACAGGAAGTACCATTCCTGAAAATTGCCGGAGGAAGGAGCCCAGCGGGCAGCTTCAAACAGACGCAACAGTTCAGATTGGGGGAGCGGCGCTCCGCTCATTGCCCGGGCAGACCAGCGATTAACAATGAAATCCTCGATCGGATTGATGGGCTTTCTGTAATCACGGACTTTTATTTCGGATACTCGCATAGGCACCTCGTAGGGAATGTGTAGATTAACACCTGAAGTCTTCCAAATTTTATCACAGACAGGTGGGACCGACATAAAACCTTGGAACAACCAGTCCAGCGTAAATCCAAATTGCTTTCCTAATGCCATCTGGTTTTCAATAAACGCTGTATTAATTGATCTCATTAATTCAGGAGGTTGTGTTTTGAGATACTCCCATGCCTCGTCCGCAACTTGTCCAACCTTTGTCTTGACATCTTTCCCGACTTTGCTATAATGTGTCCATGAAATTCGATCAAGCATCATCAAGGGTTTCTCCCATGCAAATCTCCTGCATGTGTCCGGGGCGGGGTAGCTAACCGCCTTATCTCTTTCCATTAATTCAGCCAGTTGAGAGGTCGGCGGCACTCCCCCGCAAAATGTATTGCGCAGGACGACATGCCGTCTTTGTTTAACTGGCTGTTTTATTTTAATTTACATTTTTTGGAGGAATCATGCCCATTTATGACAATCTGACCCAACTGACCGGCCACACACCCCTGGTGCGCATCCGCAAGCTTAACCCTTCCGGAAACGCAACCATTCTGGCTAAACTGGAATTCTTCAACCCGACCCACAGCGTCAAGGACCGCATCGCCGTCGCCATAGTGGACGTAGCCGAAAGCCAGGGGCTGCTCCACCCGGATTCTATCATCCTTGAAGCCACCAGCGGCAACACCGGTATTGGTCTGGCTTTTACTGCCGCTGCGCGCGGCTATAAAAGCGCCTTCACCATGCCCGAATCGGTCAGCAACGAGCGCAAACTGCTCCTGCGCGCCCTGGGTGCGGAACTGATCCTGACCTCTGCCAGCCTTGGCATGACTGGAGCGGTGGAAAAGGCTGAATCCCTGCGCCAACAAGATAGCCGCTACTTCCTGGCGGATCAGTTCAACAACCCCGCCAACCCCGAAGTCCACCGCCGCACCACCGGTGAAGAGATCTGGCACGATACCAACGGACAGGTAGACATCCTGGTGGCAGGTGTCGGC
>JBAQMM010000154.1:0-19185 GCA_049302815.1 Anaerolineaceae bacterium
TGGTCTGCCAGCGGGTAGCGCCAAGCGCCAGGGCTGCGTCCCGGTAGGAGCGGGGAACGGCATCAAGAGCATCTTCCGCGATGGATACGATGGTCGGGATCGCGATAGCCCCGAGCAGAATTGAACCTGCCAGGGCGGTCAGACCGGTTGGGAGATCAAGCGTGTTGCGAAGAAAAGGTGAAAGGATCAGGATGCCAAGGAAACCGAGCACGACCGATGGTAATCCCCCCAAGATCTCAATGATTGGTTTGAGGATCTCACGCAGCCACCTTGGCGCAATTTCCGAGAGGTAAATGGCAATGGACAGCCCGATCGGAACGGCAAAAATTGTAGCGCCCAAGGTGACCACCAGGGAACCGCCAATGAGTGGCAAAATCCCATAATAACCCTCAATGGGATACCAGCGCGTGGAAAACAGATCGCTAAATGGAACTTCCCTGATTGCAGTTACGCCCTCGCTCCATAAAAAGTAAAAAATCATTATTACGAAGATGATGGCGGAATAACCACAGGCTTTAATAAGCGGCGATACAACCGCATCAACCACCTTGGCTGATGAATTAACTGGTTTCTTTCCGTTTATAGTGCGTTTAGAAAACATATCCATTGAGATAATCAGTCTGTTACAGGGACAAATCCAGTTTGCAGAACAATTTGTTGTGCCTCGTCCGAGAGGATCCAATCCAGATAAACTTTCAGAACACCTGTGGGTTTACCATTGGTATAGACATAAAGATCACGGGAAATAGGGTAGGTCGCTTGGTTAACTGTTTCTGCGGATGGGAGCACGAACTGATCCTCTGCACTGCGGGCAACCCGCAACACCTTGACATCTGGTGTGACGTAGCCTAAACCATCATATCCAATGGCATTGGGGTTATCCCTGACTTCAGTGGTAATTCCCTCGGACGACGCGAGCAACAGGGTGTGGGGATCGAACAAAAGTTTGCTGTCCTTATCGCCCATTCTTAGCACTGTTTCCAAAAAATAAACATGGGTACCTGAATTTGTCTCTCGGGAGAGCCGGACGATGGGGCGATCTTCTCCGCCGACCTCTTTCCAATTAGTAATTTTACCGGAATAGATATCAGAAATCTGTTGGAGGGTTAATTGGTCAACCGGGTTTTCAAGGTTGACAATGATGGCGATGGCATCATGAGCGATGATTATTTCATAAGGTTCGACGCCGTTTTTCTGGGCATCTACGATTTCATCCTGGGTAATTTTTCGGGACGCATTGGCAATATCGGCGGTACCGTTGATTAAAGCAGCGATCCCAGTGCCGGTTCCACCTCCTGTAACGGAGATATTGACCGCTGGGTCCAGTTTTTGATAGTATTCAGCCCAGGCGAGTGCCAGGTTAACAATCGTATCGGAACCCTTATTCTCGATAAGGGTAACGGAATTCGCGCCACCCTGTTGATTTGTTTCAGACGTTTGGGGGGAGCAAGCACAAAAAGCTAGACTTAAACTCAGTACCAGCATCAGGTTAAGCAGCTTTTTCATCTCCGCGATTATATTCCAGAAATCGTTTTTTTACTCGCTCAGTTTGATCAGTTGCATCCCGGAGGGCATTTCCTTCGGATTAAATGCCTCTCAAAAAAACAACAAGGTAAAATTATGTTTATGAAAAATTCAGACAGCGCAATTATTGAAGTGAATCATCTGGACTTTTATTATGGAAAAAGCATCGCCTTGCGGGATATCAACATGCAGATATTTCCCTATCGCGTCACAGCACTGATCGGTCCGTCGGGATGCGGTAAATCCACGTTCCTGCGTTGTTTGAATCGAATGAACGACACGATCAAAGGTACACGAATCGAAGGTGAGATTCTATTTGGGGGTGAAGATATCTACGCTCCGACGACCGATCTGGCAATGTTGCGGCAGCGCATCGGGATGGTTTTTCAAAAGCCCAACCCGTTCCCCCAGTCCATTTATGCCAATGTTGCCTTTGGACCGCGCGTCACAGGCATGTCTTTGGGTAAACATGACCTTGACGGCCTGGTTGAGCAAAGCCTGAAGCAAGCCTCACTTTGGGATGAAGTGAAGACCAATTTGAATCAAGACGCGCGGGGCCTGTCATTGGGGCAGCAGCAGCGCTTATGTATCGCCCGCTTATTGGCAGTGCACCCTGAGGTTATCTTAATGGATGAACCCGCGTCAGCGCTTGACCCAATCGCGACCGGTCATATCGAAGCCCTCATCGCGGAATTGAAACAAAATTATACGATCGTCATTGTGACACACAATATGCAGCAGGCTTCCCGTGTGTCAGATTTTACCGGGCTTTTCTGGCTGGGAGAGTTGGTGGAGTTATCTCCGACAGCCCAGATGTTTACGCGGCCAACCCAAAAAATAACAGAAGACTACCTCACAGGCCGGATGGGGTAAAGGTCGGTCCCCACAGTTATGACGGTTGCACAGGGCGATAGTACGGATTACTTAATAAAGCAGGCTCAAGGTATGCGGCTTAGTGGGGAAAAGACAAATGTAGGGCAAAAATACAGGCGGGTTGGTTCTCCTGCCTGATTTGCACTTATAATGAAATTGAGAGTTGCCTATCGTGAGAGCAAATGAAACTGCCCTGACCAAGACCAGCAGGGTGGTTGGATCGGTGAAATGACGCAAGTATTCCCTTTTCAGTGTTGGACGGTTTCACACGGAAGGGGTATAAGGTCACGTTCTCATGGTCAGGAATTGATTTGTATTGCGGACATATGTGGAGGATCAGGTGCGCATTCACCCTATATCTTGTGGGTTGGGATTTGCATTTTTAGTTGAAACTCACCAGGGTCTGTTCTTGATTGACAGCGGTTCACCCGGTCATGAGAATCGGGTACTGGCAAAAATGAAGGAGTTGGGACGGCGCGATCTTAAGCTGATCTGGATCACGCATGCCCATTATGACCACTATGGCAGCGCCGCGGCTTTACGGGCGATGACCGGTGCGCAGATCGGGGTTCATCCCGCCGACGCTGAAAGCATGGTAAATGGCAGGTCGCCCCTTGGCAGCCCTCACTCACACGGTTTTCTGCTTCAAATTGGCCAATATGTGGCAGTCCAGCTCCAGCCGCTACCGGCAACCCCACCGGATTTCATGCTCGAGGATAAGGGTACCCTGGAAGCCTTCGGTTTGGATGCCTCAGTCGTATACACACCAGGTCACACCCCCGGGCATACCTGTCTTCAAGTGGGTGGCATCGTCTTTGCCGGTGATCTGCTTGGGCAGGGCCGCTCGGTAAAGCCGCAAGGCCTGTTGGCAACCGATTGGGAGCAGATTCGCGAAAGTTGTGACCGCCTTTATGCGGTGCATCCGGAATGGGTGTACACCGGTCACTCTCCCAAGCCAGTCCCCGGCAGGGTGCTCAATCAGATAAAGGGGTAACCAGTAATTTCAATTATAATAATTGTGAAAATTTCACCTATCTACTATAAACTTTATCAACACATCTCACCACCTTCGATAGGTGAATGGTGAGAGCGCGAAGTGAAGTAAGACTTGAAAACACTACGTGAAAGTGCCATCAGAGTTTTCGCAGATTTGACTGCCAGGCTGGCTGGAGGCTTAGGTATTACCTCAGGATCTTTATTCAGGAAGGTATTTTCACGTGGAAAAAGCGCCTGTTTACAATGTGTCAGAATGACAATAGGCTTAACTGTCGCTCTGGAAAAGCTATTCGATTGATCAATCTGTACTAAAAGGAGACCTCTATGAGTAAAAAATATGAAGTGTACCGTTCGCTCGATTATACGTTGCCTCAAATCAGCCTGGGATGGAATTTGTATGACGCCGGTCTGGAAAATATGGGTAAGGAGGGAAAACCAGAGGCGTTTCCGGTGCCTGAACCCGGCGATGACCAGTTGTTGGTAAGAATTGACAGCGTTGGGATTTGTTTCTCGGATATCAAGGTTATAAAACAGGGGCGCCATCACCCAAAGCTGTATAACCGTGACATGCGCTTGGAACCGACCCGCCTCGGTCATGAAGTCTCGTTGACGGTCATCAAGGCCGGCAAAAACCTGGAAGCAAAATACCATCCCGGTGAACGCTTTGCCGTGCAGCCGGATATTTTCCAAAAAGGTATGTCTGCTGCTTATGGATACACAGTTCCAGGTGGATTGATCCAATACCATCTGATTGGCAAGGAAGTGTTTGATACCGATACGGGTGTTTGCCTCCTGCCGCTCGAGGATGAAATGGGCTACGCTGAATCCTCCCTGCTTGAGCCCTGGGGCTGCGTTATGGCGGCTTATACACAACGCAGGCGGCTCATTCCGCTGACCGGCGGCGTGATGTGGATCGTTGGCCAGCCTGGCGGTACGGCTGAATTTACCTTCTCCGCAGGCCTTGAGAAACCCAACACCATTGTCCTGACGGATGTCCCCACGTCAGTCAAGGCGCTGGTGAAAACCACCAAGGCAGTAATCATTGAGAGAGACGGGCTTGCACCATCCGATTACGCTCAACTGAACACTGAGATCACCGAAGGGCATGGTTTTGACGATATTGTGGTTTTGAACCCGGTCTCCGCTGAGGCGGTCGGTCAGATCAACCGGCAGATCGCCAGGCGCGGCACCTGCAACCTGGTGGGAACAAAAGCGCTGGACGGCCTGGTTGACGTTGATTTTGGGCGCTTGCATTATGACTACATCACTTTTTTGGGCAACAAAACCAGTGACATTGCCTTATCCTACGGCGAAGCCAGAAACCGCTGTGAGCTTCGGGCAGGGGGGTGCACCGTCTTTATTGGCGCGGGCGGGCCGATGGGTCAGATGCATGTTCAGCGCGCCCTGGAACTCCCCAGTGGACCAAAAACCATCATTGCCACCGAGGTTAGTGATGAGCGGTTGGAAACATTGAGCACCTTATTCAGCCCTCTTGCCAAGAAACATGGTAAGAAGATCTTCTTTTTTAATCCCATGTCCAGCAAGCAAAGTTTTTATGATTTTGTGATGGAAGTCACTGCCGGCGAAGGCGCTGATGATGTGATCGTCAGTGTGCCGGTTGCCAAACTGATGGAAGAGGGCGATACGGTAATGAAGGCTGATGGCATGCTGGTGCTCTTTGCCGGTGTCCCGATCGGGACGGTGGGCAAGGTCAAACTCAGCAATGTTTACCTTTCGAACGCTCAATATACCGGCACATCCGGGCTGACCATCAACGATCAGGCTTTGGTGATGCAACGGCGCATGGAAGGCACGCTCTCTCCCGGACGTTCCGTGGCTGCCATCGGCGGGATTGAGACCGCTGCAGAAGCGCTTCAGTCGGTCATGGACGGGCGCTTCCCCGGGAAAGTGGTTGTGTTTCCCCAGATTGAAGGTCTGCCTCTCACGGGTTTGAAGGACCTAAAGGATGTGCTGCCCGAGGTGGCTGCCAAGTTGGGTGACGACATGATGTGGACTAACGAAGCGGAAGAGGTGTTGATCAATTTGCTCTGGAAGACGCCCGCTTAGGCAATCGGTTTGGAATGGATGGCATGCCTGCTTGAAACCATTTTTTAGCAGGCATGAGGGTTTTTGCCAAGAAATGAGGAGGTCCCATGATTTTTACTGTAACATTAAACCCGGCTGTTGATCGCGAATTGACCGTGCGTCAAATTGAATATGACGAAGTTCTCAGAGCCACTGAAGCGCGCGTCGATTTCGGTGGCAAGGGTTTTAACGTCTCACGCATCTTGGTTGGCATGGGCGTGGAGACCGTGGCAGTGGGCTTTTTGGGTGGCCGTGCCGGTGAGCTCCTTCAGGATGGTTTGAGTTTTCTTGGGATCGGCACAGATTTCGTCTGGGTGCCAGGTGAAACCCGCACGAATGTCAGTATTGTGACCCAGGCGAATGATCATTATATTAAGGTCAATGAAAAAGGTCCTCTGATCGACCCGGGCAAACAAATCGAACTGCTCGACAAGATTGACAGCCTGGTGCAGACCGGGGACTGGTGGGTGCTCTCTGGAAGCCTCCCGCCAGGTGTCACAGCAGATTTTTACGCAAAAATTGTGCGGGTGCTTAACGTGCATCATGCCATGGCGCTGCTCGACACCGGCGAGGAAGCCCTGCGTCTGGGTTTAAGAGAGAACCCCTTCCTGGTTAAGCCTAATGCTTCTGAAGCGCATGTCCTTACGGGTATGCCTGTGGAAGCCAATGAGGAGGTTAAGGCTGTCGCGACAGCCATTCGAGAGATGGGCGCGCAAAATGTGGTCATCTCCATGGGAAAACAAGGCGCGATGCTGCAAACTTCAGATGGCACCTGGCTGACCCACAGCCCCAAGATAAAAGAGAAAAATCCGATTGGCGCCGGGGATTCCATGGTGGGCGGGCTGGTGTACGCACTGAGCAAAGGTTACAGCGTCAAAGAGGCGCTTGGCTGGGGTGTTGCCAGCGGGGCTGCCACCGCCAGCCTTCCGGGCACTCAGGTCGGAACGCTGCCGCTGATCGAATCCCTGCTGCCCGAGGTTGTTTTTACGGAAATATAGCAACCCTCTTCTGGGCGTAAGTCTTACAAGTCGACTGAGGCTCAGGCGCATCCTGATTCCCCACGTTGACGTAATAGACATCCGCAATTGAAAAAGCTGAACCCTGTGGGGTCCAGCTTTTGTGTGGTTTCGTACCATTCTCATCAGGTAATTCCGGGTAAATTATCTTCTGAAGGACAATACCCATAGTGATCTTGGAATTTGTTCTTTCTTCACAAGAACTGCTGATCCCTGGAGCCGGTTAATTACCCGGCTCACGCTTGCGGCGGAGGTCAGCCAGGCTGCGCATCAAGCCTTTGGTTTGCCGGTACAAGTCAAGATAAATCTGGTAATAGGGCTCATACCGTGCATGGCGGTCAGAAGAAGGCTCGATGACGCGGCCGTGGTGAACCCAGCGCTTGATCTCACTGAGCGAACTGAAGATACCCACACCAACGCCCGCCATAAAAGCATCTCCATAGGAAGCGCCAATCTGTTGATCCGGGATGGCGATGCTGGTGTTGATAATATCCGCGATGATCTGCATCCAGGCTTGGTTTTTTGTGCCGCCGCCAACGCCGAGAATACGTTTGGGGCTGATCCCTTCCGATTGCATCACATCCAGATTATGGCGGATGCCATAGCCGACACTTTCGAGCAGCGATCGATAAATATCAGCACGCGTGTGCTTGAGGTTCAATCCGAAGAGCACACCGCAGGCGTCGGGGTCATAGAGAGGCGTCCTCTCCCCTTCGAAATAGGGCAAGGCGATCAGGTCATTGGCTCCCAAAGGCGAGCCCTCCAGCAGGCGAGTCAGGGCAGCATAAGCGTTTTCGCCACCTTTTTGTTGTTCGGCCACTTCAGCGGGGGAAAGGTTATCCCTGAACCAGCGCGTTAGGCTGCCAACGGTGGACATTCCGCCGACCACAGCGTAAGTTTGCGGCTGGAGCCAGTTCAGCCCCCAGAAATTTTCAGTGCGGACAAAGCGATCTGTCCTCAGGATGAGTGAGTTGCTGCTGCCGAACATCATCATCAAATCCCCGACCTCACTTAAACCGGTGCTGATCGCCTCGGCAGCCGCGTCAATGGTCCCTGTACTGACAGGAGTACCTTCCGCCAGACCGGTTTCACGGGCGGCTTCGGCGCTGACTTCGCCGGCGGTGTCGCAGGTCCATAACATCTCAGGCATAGCAGACCGGGGATTAATCCCAAGGATCTCCCGGTCCAGCCACTCAATATTCTCTACGTCCATGAACGGGGCATACGAGCAAGCCGAATATACATCGACGGTGGCTCTGCCCGTCAGACGGTATACCAGGTAAGCCTGGCTGGTCAGGAACCAGCGGGTTTTTGCATAGAGTTCCGGCTCATGGTTTTTCAGCCACAGCATTTTGGGACCGGTGGAAGAAGACGAAAGGCTGGAGCCGGTCAGATGGACAATGGCGTCTTTTCCCAGGGCATCTTCAAAAAGCCGGATCTCTGCTTGGGCGCGTGTGTCAATCCCGTAAAGAATGGCAGGTCTGAGCGGTCTGCCGCCTTCATCCACAGGCAAGACGCACGGACCAATCCCGGAGGTGCCAACAGCCTTAATTTCCTTGGGAGAGACTCCGCTTTCACTGATCAAGTGCCGGCATATGTGCACAAACTCATCCCACCAGATCTTATCGGCATCATGTTCCACCCAACCCGGTTTGGGCATGGATAGATCATGTTCAATAATATGGGAGGCGATCACCTCACCGGTCTGGGAATCGACCAAAACCCCCTTGGATGAATAGGTGCCAATATCGACGCCCAGCAGGCATGTTTTTGTCATAAAAGCTTCCTTTCAGTACAGTGTTTTTGGCACTTTGCGTGCGAAGAGCCGGCAGCAAACCGGAACACTGGTTTCAACAGATGAGCCAGGTAGAGTCTGACAGGTATCAGGAATTGATTACCTTGACATACCGCATGGTAATTTCCTTGGGGCGCGTGATGGCTCCCCCCACCACCACTGCCGTTGCGCCGTTGGCAAGCGCCTGTTTTACCTGTTCCGGGGTGTGATAACGGCCTTCTCCAATCACCGGGATGCTCAAATGCTCCGCCAACTGCTTGACCAGATCCAGGTCAGGTCCTTCCAGCTTCGGAGTGTAGGGCGTATAACCGGAGAGGGTGGAGGAAACCATATCCGCGCCAGCCTTCTCGGCCTCCAAAGCTTCCTGAAGATTTGAAATATCAGCCATGATCAGGCAGTCAGTAGCTTCATGAATCCTGGCAATGTAACCTGCCAAGTCGCCCTCGGGGTGGGGGCGATTGGTGCCGTCAATGGCGATGATATCCGCACCTACTTCAGCAATGGCTTTGGCGTGAGCCAGGGTCGGGGTGATGATAACCGGATAATCCGGTAGTACTTCCTTGAAAAGACCAATTACCGGCAGATTGACTTTCTCCTTGATGGCTTTGACATCCACCGGGGTGTTGGCACGGATGGCTCTGGCGCCGCCCTGGGCTGCAGCTGTTGCCATTTTCGCCATGATATCACTCCCAAACAGGGCTTCATCCGGTAGAGCCTGGCAGCTGACGATCAACTGCTTGTAGACCTGGTCAACAAATTTTTGCAGACGAGTAGGTCGATCTTCAGTAAACATGTTGTTCTCCTGTTATTAAATCAGAATTCAGGGCTGGATGTTTTCCTTCGGCAAGTCGTGTTTGCTAAGCCATCCAGCCCTGAAATGAGTGTTTAGAGTTTGACAGGCAGGCCGGTCTCAATGGATTTAAGCGCAGCCGAAACCATCCTGAGCGCAATCAGACCATCCGTGCCGGTCACCGGTACGGGAGTGTCATCCAGGACACAGTTGACAAAGGTGCGGTCTTCCTCGCCCAAACCCGGGGCGGTCGAAGGGAATTTGGAGCCACTGTCCGCGTAGATTTCAACACCCTGCCTGGAAAGGTCCAGGTTGAGGCAGCCTTTATCTCCGCTGATATCCAGCTTAAAGTCACGTCCGGCCGGGTGAGATTTGGGCAGATTCCAACCGATATGCGCGCATGCCACCACGCCGTTTTCAAAACGAATGGTGGTGAAGGCTTCATTTTCCTGTGGGTAGATTCTTGGGACGCTGGTGGATGCTTCAGAATAAATACTGACCGGTTCGCAGCCCACAATCCACCGCAGCATGTCGAAATCATGGATGCCAAGGAAGTGCAAAACGCCGCAGCGCCCGCCGATGCGTTCGGCCTGTGTGATCACGTTCAGACGCCTGGCAAACACACAAATCACCTGACCTAATTTACCGCTGGTAACGGCATTTTTAGCCTGGATGTAATGGGGGATGAAACGCAGAGTGAAACCGACCATCAGTTTTACATTGGTGGCTTCGGCAGCTGCCATCATTGCCAGAGCGTCCTCTTCAGTCGTAGCAATTGGTTTTTCAACCAGGATATGTTTGCCAGCCTGGGCAGCGGCGATGCTTACGTCCCGATGCAGCTGGTCCGGTGTGGCAACAATAATGGCATCCAAGCCCGGGTGTTGCAAAAGTTTTTGATAATCAGTATAGGGAGTTGCCCCGAATTTTTCTGCTGTTTTCTTCACCACGTCATCGCTGATGTCTGACACCGCCACGATTTTAGACTGACGGATTTGTGCCAGCGATTCGCAATGTTTCTGTCCAATCGCTCCCAGTCCAATAATTCCTACATTTAGTTGTTCCATAACACACTCCTTGTTTATATCCTGTGATTTTGATTACATAATTTATAACAGCGCAAATAACATGAAGACCATTCCAATAATTCCTGGTTCAAGCAGCCGTCATTTGAAGTAAGTTTTGTCCAGATATCAGACGCACGCCATTGGCAGGCAACTCATTGCCAGAAGTCTCCATTCCACACCATCGTACTCCGCGATGCTGTAAGAGGCATTATCAAACCGCAAAGCATTGGCCTGGTCCATCTCAATTTCCAGCATGCAGCTCATCATCATGCGCATGTAATCCCCATGGGAACACACAACCACTGTGCGTCCCATGTGCTTATCCTTCAAATCATTGATGAAACTACATGCCCGTCTTTTGACATCCGACAATTTTTCTCCACCGGGGGGGTCCAGGGCAGAAACTGGCAAGCCACTGGTCTTCAACATCTCCAGGAATTCCGTTATCGGTTTGCCATCCCAGGTTCCACAGTTCCATTCCCGTGCCAGCGGGGTGGGTTGGACCGTCAGACCGTGATGCCTGGCAATTGCCTGGGCAGTTTCCACTGCCCTTGCCAAATCGCTTGAGATAACCTGGTCGATGTTGGCTGATGCCAGATAGTCACCAAGCAGCTCGGCCTGTTTCTTGCCTGTTTCGGTCATGGGGTCATCCGTAGAACCCTGCAGAAAATGTTTCCTGTTAGCCACAGTCTGACCATGCCGGACCAGGATTATTCTCAAGCAGGCAGGCTCGGGGGGATTAATTAAGCGTGGGTCTGTCATAACGTTCGAAGTCAAACACCTTCCTGTAGTTTCTTTTCAATCTCATCAAAAAGGACGCTGACGACGGTTTCAACCACGCCGGGGCGCGCGCCGAACATCAATTTTTGACCCACCGCATTTAGGGGATAGCCAAAAATCTGCACGTTCGTTTCGCCGGCATCGTCAACTGTGAAGGTGAATTCCAGGTGACTGCGGTCGCCCAATACCTTTCCTTGTAATTTCTTATCCATTTCTGTGTGCATTTTTTTGTTTTCAGGTTGATGCAAAACAACCTTGCCGCCCAGCTTCTTGGTGACCAGGTAGGCGGATTTGTAGACATCCTCATAAGGATACGCAAACTTTTTGGATTTTTTTACTTCATATGGCATGTCAACCTTCCTCTTTGTTTGTAGGGGGTTGCTTCTGATCAGGTTTCTTCTGGGTGCCCAGAATAAATCCAATAATTGCTCCAATGATGGTCGTAAATACGATCACCGCTGTTTTGCCACCCCAAACGTCCACTTGCTTACGAAATTCCAGCCCGACCAGGAATAATAAATATAAAGAAGCCATTTTAAGAAAGTCAAGCAGAATGGTCTTGAAGCTGTATCCTTTTTTCCAGGATCGGACAATTACCGTGATCAGCGCAGCAGCCAAACTCCAAATTACAACCCGCACATAATCCGGTTCCAGGGTCATACCTTTATAGCTGATTCCGTAGTACAAGCCTAATGCAGCTCCAATCAGCACAAATTGCATATTGATGCGGTAAGGTTGGAGCTGTTTGGTACTGTTCATTATATTTCCTCGACTGGTTTATTCAACATGTCCACAATTTCCTGGGCATCTTTCGTTTGAGCCAGGAGTTGAGCTGTTTGCTCATCTTCCACAACTTCTGCCAGGTTCTGCAGGATTTTGATATGCTCCTCGCCGGTGGCTGCAATTCCAACCACCAGATAAGCTTTTTCTCCATAACTCCATTCAATCCCTGCTGGCACCTGTAATACCGAGATTCCAGAGCGGTAAACCAGCTCGAGATCGCCAAATTGACCGTGAGGAATGGAAACTCCGTTTCCAATATAGGTGGACATGGTAAGTTCTCTCGCCAGCATCCCCTTTACATAGTCCGGATGAACGCAACCCGATTTAACCAACAATTCACCAGCCTGGCAGATCGCATCTTCCTTCGATTCCACCCGGGCTTGAATTTGTACGGTTTCCAGGGATAAGATATCTGACACTTATTACCTCTTTTCTGTACTTTTTTCGTGTACCCTACACCAAAACTCTCCCCGAGACTCAGTTGGGGATTCTCAGGCTCAGTTAATTTATCCATGAACCAGACCACCAGGCACATGGCGAGGACCTCAACAAAATGGTCCCTTTATTTCAAACTATTGTGCCGTTATCTCTCCACCTTCCTTAAATGCGGCGATTATTTTGTCAAAGACCGGATCATTAAAGAAAAAATTAAACCCAACCACAACAGCGTCTGGGGCTTTAGCTTGGACAGATTTCTTGATGCCGTTATGACAAATGATTAATTTTGCATCCTTGGGAATAATGGAAGTGGCTTTGTGAATGACATTGACATTGGTGATATTCTCTGCCTTTAGTTTTTTCTTCAACGCATTCACACTCATCAAACTTGAACCAATGCCTGCCTCGCAGGCAAAAATGATGGTTGTAACTTCTGAAGTTTTGATTGATTTTGGCATTCTTCTACCCTCTTTTTCTTTGAATGTTGAGGGTCCTGATGCACTTTTTCTTCAGGACCCTCAAAACGGTTAGGGATTACAGACCTGGAACAGATTCCAGTTCTTCTTCCTCAAGTTGTTCGGTAACTTCCTTGACCGGGAACTTCTTGAGCAGCAGCACGCCGACCAGGAAGGACGCAACGGCGCCGATCAAAACGCCCATCAAAACCTGGAAGTGCCAGCCCTTTGGGGTCATCGCCAGGTAAGCGAAGATGGAGCCTGGCGATGGAGTGGCTACCAAACCAGCATCAGTAATAACCCACCACAGGTCAGCCAGGATGCCGCCAGCGTACATGGCAATGATCATGATTGGGTGAGCCAAAACATAGGGGAAGTAGATTTCATGGATACCACCCAGAAAATGGATAATGATCGAACCCGGAGCGGATTCCTTCAGCAAACCTTTGCCAGCTACCCAGTAGGCGCATAGCAGACCAAGGCCGGGACCAGGATTGCTTTCGAGCATAAAGTGGATGGCGCGACCGCTTTCTTCAGCCGCGGCAGCACCCAGAGGAGCCAACACGCCAATATTCAGGGCGTTGTTTAGGAACAGTACCTTGGCGGGTTCCACAATCAGGTCTGCCAGGGGGAGCAGACGGGCGTCAATCAGCCACTGTACCCCAGCACCAGCCGCGTTGCTGACGCCAGTAACAAAGGGAGCGATCAGAAGCAAGCCGACGATGGAGAGCAGAGCACCCAGGATACCCAGCGAGAAGTTATTGATCAGCAATTCGAAGCCGATCGGAATTTTTGGTTGGATGACACCATCAAGTTTCTTCAACAGCCAAGCGGCAATTGGGCCCATGATCATGGCGCCCATGAATTGAGGAACACTTGAACCAACAATTGCACCCATGGTTGCGACAGCACCGATGACACCACCACGGTGACCGTAGACAGCTTTACCGCCTACATAACCGATCAGGATGGGCAGCAAATAGTTGATCATCGGGCCGACCAGAGTACCAAATTTTTCATTTGGAATCCAGCCAGTTGGAATAAACAACGCGGTAATTAGACCCCAAGCAATAAACGCGCCGATGTTTGGAACAACCATGGAGGCTAGAAAGCCACCCCATTTTTGTATCTTTTCTTTCATTATAGTTACTCCTTTTAAAAAAATAAATATCGCTGAAGAATTTCTAGAATTGGTGAGGAAAAAATTTTCTCGATACGCACTCCTTTCTATCAGGACCGTTATGCAAGATGATGAAGATGTAAAGGGTATTCAGGTAACTTGACTACTGAATTATACCCCAAATCCTGTAATTAACTCTGTATCAAAAATGCATTATGTCAAAAATGCATTAGATCAAAAATCAAGTTTTCGGAGCTAAAATTCCCCCAAAAATTATCGTTGAACCAGGTTTAAACCTGATCAAATCAAACAGAATGAGGTCAAATACTCCTAAACTCAGGGAGTTTAACCCCTGGAGTTCATAGTTGACAGGGCAATCTGCCTGCCTTTATCAAAACATTGGATATAATTACAGGTGGAGTGGTCGACAACGGTGTTTTGACCGCCTCAGTCAAATCTTCAGATCCTTTAGTACCGTATCAAAAGAGAGATTCAACCCATGAAATCCATTCTAATTAATTGCACATTGGTCCTGCCGGAGGGTTTGCTGCCAGATGGCGCTGTGATCGTCGATGAAGAAGGTAAGATCATCTTCGCCGGAAGAGCTTCCGGCATGCCGGCGGTGACAGGAAATCGCATCGATCTGGAGGGGTACCTTCTCTCCCCGGGTTTCATCGATATCCATGTGCATGGCGGCAAGGGCATCACCTTCGGGGAAGGTGATCTGGCAGCGAATAACGCCTTCTATTCCAACTGGGTGGCATCCAATGGGGTCACCGGATACCTGATGTCTGTGGCTGAGGCGACCGATCCGGCTTTGCTTGAGACTATCCGGGGCTATGTGAAGGTTCTTTCCGATCCACCCCAGGGAGCCGAAACTCTGGGCATCCACCTGGAAGGTCCATACCTGAATCCTGAGAAAAAGGGAGCGTTTAATCCAGACTGGCTGCGAAACCCGGACGTTGAAGAGACCGCGGGCTATATTGCGGCGGGGAAAGGCTGGATCCGCCAGATTACCATAGCTCCGGAACTCCCGGGCGCAGCAGAGGTTGCCAGGTTGTGCAGGCAGGCGGGCATCCTTGTGGCAATGGGACACACCAACTGCACCTATGAAGAAGCCGAGCGGGCGCTTAAGGCGGATTTTCGCCACGTGACGCATGCCTTCAATGCCCAGCGAGGTTTCGAGAATCGCGCGCCTGGCGTCTTTGGCGCCGTGCTTACTTCGAATGAAATCACCGCAGAGCTGATCGCGGATACCATTCACGTGCATCCCGGTGCGATGAAACTGCTTCTGCGCTGCCTTGGAAGCGATCGCGTTATTGCCGTCAGTGATGCCATGTCCGCCACGGGACTGGAAGATGGCGCCTACCGGTTGGTGGGTCACCCTGTCTTTGTAAAGAACGGAAAGGCCACCCTGGAAGATGGAACGCTCGCCGGCAGTATTGTCACATTAAACCGCTGCGTTGAAAACCTGGTCAAGCAGGTGGGGCTGCCTCTCCACGAAGCAGTCAAAACCGCCAGCCTGAATCCAGCCCGCGCCATTGGGTTGGGGGATCGCTTGGGCAGCATTGGGGTGGGCAAGGATGCCAGCCTGATCCTGATCGATGAAGATATTAATGTCCGGCTGGCGATGGTCAAGGGGCGGGTTGTTTTCCAGCAGCGTTAATCAGGATAAAAGCAGACCGCTTTACCCGGATTTCGGTTTGATTGGAGTGGAATTGCTAAAGAATCCGTGCCCACACGTGAACATGCTGACCCGTTTTGTCCTGGAAGCGGTTCCTGCGAAACGGAAGTGCGCATTGTAATTGTGCCGTGTTGGAATTACAGGATAACAGGCACTGATTAATCGAGTAAAATTGGTGATTGACATGGGTTTAGCTGGCGGCGCTGGGCTGTGACAGGCAAGTTCTGGGTAGATGCACAGTTAAAAGACCAGGCAGTGACCATGAAGCAGAGTCCACACAGAAAATGTGATGCACAAGAGGTGGTCAGATGATATCATTCCTTGAACAAGAGATTATGGAACAACCTGCTGCCATTCAGCGGTTGATTGATGCCGAACAGGCCTCCATTATTCCAACGGTGGCAGAATTGATGGGGAAATTTAACTATGTTCTGATTGCTGCCAGGGGTACGTCGGATAATGCCGCGCGTTACGCCCAATACCTTTTTCAAATCGTGAACCATATCCCGGTCGCGTTGGCGACCCCTTCTGTGTTCTCGATGTATCAACAGCCACCCAAGCTGGACGGCGCCCTGGCGATTGGCATTTCCCAGTCCGGTCAATCCCCGGATATCGTATCTGTCCTGACGGAAGCCCGCAAACAGGGCAGACCGACTATCGCTGTGACCAACGAAGTTCATTCGCCTTTGGCTCAAACGGCGGATGTTATCATCCCACTGCAGGCTGGCACCGAACTGGCTGTGGCTGCCACCAAAACCTATACCACTTCCCTGACTGCCATGGCGCTACTCTCTTATGGCATGAGCGGCGATGCTGCCATGCTGGCTGCCATTCGGCAGCTGCCTGTTTGGGTGGAACAAACGCTGGCGTTGAACCTTCCGCTAGTGGGACGGATGGAAAGGTTCCGCTTTATGGAGCATGGGGCGGTGATCGGGCGGGGATATAACTACGCGACCGCTTTCGAGATCGCGTTGAAGGTCAAAGAACTTACCGGCGTCACAACCGTGCCCTATTCTTCGGCAGACTTTCTGCATGGACCGGTGGCATCAGTCAAACCCGGCTACCCGGTGCTCGCGATTGCCCATCAGGGGGTTATGTTTACCGACACCTTGGAGTTAATCGAGAAAGCGGATGGTTTGGGCGCGGAACTGGTGGTCATCTCGGACAGCCCAAAAGCTCGCGCGCTGGCAGACCTGGCTTTGCCGATTCCAGAAGGTATCCCAGAATGGCTCTCACCGGTGGTGGACGTGCTCCCCGGGCAGATTTTAGGCTGGCAGATGGCAGTTTCCAGGGGACTGAACCCGGATAAGCCCAAGGGGCTCTCCAAGGTCACCGAAACGCTGTAATCCCTGACCCCTTGGGATGGCAGTTGGGAACCCTTCCTGGGTGCCGCGCTGAAAGGGTGCAAGTATTAGCCAGGATTAGTGCTATCCGGTTCGCGAAAAAGTGCAGGTATTATAATGAGTAGTGTTTTATTGTAGACGCGTATTCTTATTTACCCAGGAGAGTTGAAACCAATGAGTCCAAGTTCAGCCAGTCATAGCAAAACGCCAGAGAAAAAACCTGTGAAAAAAGCTCTACCCACCATCATTTGGATTGTGGTCATCGTCTTGCAGGTGCTTGCTGGATATGAGACCTTTGCTCTGGTGCGGGTCCTGCTGGTTCCGGTGGTCATAAAGGACCGTTCCAGCTTCTTTATATTAGCAGCCGCGCTGGTTTTATCCATCAGTATTGCGGTCTGGCTGGTGGGGTTGTTGGGCTTGCGGTTGCGGAAAGTCAAGCCTGCCAAAGCCTGGCTGCGCCTGCTGGCGACCTTTGGTCTGGCACTTGTCCCGTGCCTGATTATGGTTTACCTGGGAACGACAGTCGGCTTCAAGGATCTGGAAATTTTTCAGGACGTAGTGGTTGGACGCATGATCCCCTATTACACCAATCTGGCGTTGGTGTTGGGCATGTTGGGCTTTTACGTGAGCGAATGGGCTGGCGTGTTTAAGACACAGAAGAAGACAAAATAGCCCGGTTATTTAGTAAAGAGGCGGCCGACTCCTGTGGGAGAGGGACAGCCGCAGCTCTGCATGCAGCGACTATTCCCGAAGGGTAAGTCTCAGGGGCGCCCATCTCATCAGTCATTCCGGATATTCTTGAAGGTTTCCAGGAAGATAAATGTGTGAAGGGATCGCAGGATTTCCATTAGTTTTCCGAGCTCTTCTTTTACTGAGGGTGCGCGCTGACAGCAGCATTTTCTGGACTCGTGCTATAATCCAAACGATTTTCAATACCAAAGGTTAGTAATCAGATGAATTATTTGATCACAGGTGGTGCAGGTTTCCTGGGGACGGCACTGAGCAATCGCCTTGCCAGGCAGGGACATAAAATTCGGGTTCTGGATGACACGTCCGCCGGGGACCCTTCCCGGCTGCTGCCTGAAGTACAGTTTACCAAGGGAGATATCAACGACAAAGCGCTCCTGTGGACCTTGCTGCAGGATATTGACTGCGTTTTTCACCTGGCGGCGCGGGTTTCCGTGCCCGAATCGCAGCTCTTTCCGCGGGACTACAACCAGGTCAATGTTGGGGGTACCGTCACGCTGATGGAAGCAGTACGGGATGCCAAGGTGAGGAGGATCGTGCTGGCATCTTCCGGGGCGGTGTATGGCGATCAGGATAAGATTCCTTACAACGAGACCTTTGAGGTGCGCCCACGTTCGCCCTACGCGGTTTCTAAACTGGCGTCGGAGTATTACGTGCGCACGATTGGCGCCCAGGTCGGCGTCGAAGCGGTCTGCCTGCGCATTTTCAACGCTTATGGACCCGGGCAGCGCGTCCCCAATTCGCACCCCCCGGTCATTCCCAATTTCCTCAAACACGCGCTTACTAATGGTTCCATTGTGATCCATGGGGATGGCAGCCAGACGCGGGATTATGTCTATGTGGATGACGTGGTCAATGCGATGGTAACCTCTTCGACCGCCAATGGCGTGGATCAGCAGATCATCAATATCGGCAGTGGGGTTGAAACTAGCGTGCGTGAACTGGTGCGCTTGGTGGTGCAGGTGACCGAGAGCAAACCGGAAGAAATCTATAATCCCCACAAGAATTGCGGCAGTTCGCATATGTGCGCGGATATTAGCAAGGCTTACGAAAAGCTCAATTATCTTCCCATGATCCCCCTGGAAGTGGGACTGCGCCTGACCATTGAACGCGATCCCCAGTTTAAAAGCTGAAATTGACACCCATTCTCCCCCGCGAATTCTATGAATACCCGGCGACCTTTGTGGCGCCCAGACTGCTGGGCTGCCGGCTGGTGCGGGTATTGGATGGTCAGCGGATGGCGGGCGTCATCACAGAAGCCGAAGCCTATCAAGGTCAGGAAGATCAAGCCTGCCACGCCCGGGTTGGTCTGACGCCCCGAACCGCGCCCATGTTTGGGGCTGCCGGTCACGCCTACATCTATTTCACCTATGGCATGCACTGGCTACTCAATGCCGTCACGGATGGGATGGGTACCCCTGCCGCTGTCCTGATCCGGGCCATTCGGGCGACCGAGGGGATAGAGCGGATGGCGGAGCTGCGGCCTAAACTGGCGTATCAAAAAGATTGGCTCAACGGTCCTGCCAAGTTGGCACAGGCGCTGGGTCTGGATGGAACATTGAACGGGGCTGACCTGTGTTCCCAGGAATCCGGGCTGTTCATTGAAGCTGGCGTGACCATCCCGCCGGGACTTATGCAGGTAAGCACGCGGGTGGGCATCCAATCTGTGCCCGAGCCCTGGCGGTCCATGCC
>JBAQMM010000155.1:0-9944 GCA_049302815.1 Anaerolineaceae bacterium
GGGCGGGTGCCGGCATGATGCGGACCCCCGCAAAAGTCGCCCGGGTTTTTAAGGAAGTGCGTAAAGCTGTTCAAGTTCCGCTGACCGCCAAACTGCGCCTGGGGTGGGATGAAGACTCGCTCAACTACCGGGGGGTGGCAGAGATTGCGGTGGAAAATGGCGCAGCGGCGATCGCCCTGCATGGACGCACTGCCAAAATGGCTTACACTGGCAAAGCCCGCTGGGCCCCCATAGCTGAATTGAAAGCCTTGCTGCCCGTTCCGGTGATCGGCAACGGCGATGTGCTTACCACAGCAGATGCCAGCAGATTACTGGCAGAAACCGGCTGCGACGCCGCGATGATCGGCCGAGGTGCCAAGCTCAACCCCTGGATTTTCTCCTGGCGCGACCGACAGGATGTGACCCCGGAAGAAGTCTATGCCCTGATCCGCTACCAATACGCCGAAATGGTGGAAGTTTACCCGTTTGGCGCCATCATGGCTTTCCGCAAGTTCCTAAAAGCCTATCTGGAACCTTACCAATTTTCCCGGGACGTCCTGCGGCCTTTGCTTACCTGTACAGAGGAGAGTGTCTTTTTCGACAGGATTGATCAAGTTTTTTCACGGTTGGATGTAACTAATTTAACAAAACCCAGTTCATATATTTAATCAAATCATTACCTGGAATTAACCGCTCGCAGATATAATTCTCCACAACACTTCTTCAAGGAGATTTCATGGAATCAGAACAAGAACACAAGCGTCAAATTTCCGCATGGACCATGTACGATTGGGCAAATTCCTCCTTTGCTACCACCGTGATGGCAGCCATCCTTCCCAATTATTTCCTGACTTATATAGCGACTGAAGGCGCCCTCTCCCTTTGGGGCTACACGGTCGCCATCGGCAGCCTGATCGCGGCTTTGATGAGCCCGGTGCTGGGCGCCATCGCAGATTTCCGCGGCTCCAAGAAAAAATTCATGGCATTTTTTGTTGCCTTGGGCGTAATCAGCACCGCCCTGATGTTCCTGGTAGACCAACCAAGCGATTGGGTTCTGGCTTGCGTTCTCTACATTCTCGGTACAATTGGCTTTGCCGGCTCGTTGGTTTTTTATGATGCACTGCTCCCGCATGTTGCCGGTCCAGGCGAGATTGACCAGGTATCCTCCAAAGGGTATGCCATGGGATATATCGGCGGCGGGCTGCTACTGCTCATCAATGTGGTGATGATCTTTGTGGGACCTTCATTGCTGCCGAATATGGACCAGACAGAAGCAACCAAGTTGATGATGCGGCTGAGCCTGGCAAGTGTGGCAGTCTGGTGGGCGGTATTCTCAATCCCGCTGTTTAAAAGGGTCAAGGAACCTGTCCGCAAGGCTGAACCCGGAGAAGTGGGTCAGAACGTCTGGACGGTCGGTTTTCAGCGTTTTTTTAAGGCGCTCAAGGAAATCAAGCAGTACCCAGACCTGTTTACCTTCCTTCTGACCTTTCTTATCTATGCCAATGGCATCGGTACCATCATCACCATGGCTGTGGCTTTTGGCACCGACCTGGGTTTTGGCACAACCATCCTGATTGGCACCCTCCTGATGGTGCAGTTCGTTGCAGCGCCATTTTCTCTTCTCTTCGGCAAGCTCTCCAAGAAACTGGGCATTAAACAATCCATTACCCTCAGCCTGGTGATCTACACCGGAATTGCCATTATCGGTTTCTTCATGACCAAGGAGTGGCATTTTATCCTGCTCGGATTTGGTGTCGCTATGGTACAGGGCGGCAGCCAGGCGCTCAGCCGTTCACTGGTCGGGCAGTTGATGCCCAAGAGTAAGAGCGCGGAATTTTATGGCTTCTACAGCGTTTCGGAAAAATTCAACACCGTGATTGGACCCCTGCTCTTCAGCGTCATTACCCAACTCACCGGCAACGGCCGACTGGCGATTATTTCCCTGGTAGTCTTCTTTGTCGCCGGGATCATCCTGCTGAGAAAAGTGAACGTCGAACGCGGCATTCAGCGTGCGCAAGAGGAAGACGCCAGGATGATCACTGTGGAATAAAGATTGCGGTGATGGTTTGCAGTACCTAAGCTCCTTACTGGCGGTCGCCTCCTGATCTTTCGTAAGGGCGATTCATACGTCGCCCACACCGCCCGCCTATTGAGCGCAAAACCTTCCTGTGGAGCCGTAAGTCTCCAAGTACCCGGTTCATGGCTTTTGGGCGGAGGGTCGGAACAGGGTTTACCCTGTTCCGACCCTAAACATCAAACCGGATTGTACGAGCCCGGTCCCGACGCTCAACTTCCGGGCGTGTCCACAAGCTCGTTCTCCATGTGTGATCAATTTACCCATAACAATCCCTCCATCATCACAACTACCCCTTTACAATGTTGACAAAAGGCACTGACATTAAATTTGTGGAAACAACAGCAGCAATTCTCAATAGGAATTTGTCAAAGTCCATCCAAAGTAATTTTCGTAAATCAAGTAACTGCTGACAAAGCTTATTTCATATTAAACGGGCTAAACCGCTTGAAATACGCTTTGTCTGAGCGAAAGAGATAGGAATATTGAGGTAATGCTTGCCAGAATTCCCAAAGAGCTTTTCCATGTTGAGAATTGCTGAATCGACAGCATATAACCTTTACACGGGAAATGGAAATGTTATAATCACCTCGTTTTATCGTCTGTTTCCAAAGGAGCATTGTTTACAAACATGAAATTATTCCGCGTTGCGGTTCTTGCAAACCTGAAAAAAAACGCGCCACATTTCGAGGGCATGTCGGAGGACCAGTGGGATGACCTGGATTCTGAATCTACCGTGAACGCGATATGTGAAGCCATCCGCGCTGGGGGTCACGAAGTTAATTTTCTGGAAGCTGACGAATCAATCATCGATACTGTCCGCGCATTTAAACCGGATATCTGCTTCAACATCAGTGAAAGCCATTTCGGTGACTCGCGAGAAGCTCAGATCCCAGCCATTCTGGAGAAATTGCAGATTCCCTATACCGGCTCCAAAGTGCTCTGCCTGGCGCTCACCCTTGATAAACCCATGACCAAGCGCATCCTTGCCTGGCACGGCCTGCCAACGCCGGAATTCCAGTCGTTTGAGCGCGTGGATGAACCCCTGGATGAGGGCATGACCTTCCCTCTTTTTGTCAAGCCCAGCCGCGAAGGTACCGGCATGGGCATCAGCTACGAATCCATCGTGCATAACGAGGATGAATTGCGCAAGCAGCTTGCTTACATCATAACACGGTATAAACAATCCGCGCTGGTGGAGAAATTCATTGAGGGCCGCGAGGTCACCATCGGCATGGTTGGAAATCTGATCGGCCCGGTGGCGCGCCGCCTGCCGGTAAACGAAAATGCCCAGCGTATTCAAGCCGGCTTGCACTTCATGCCACCCATGGAAGTGGACCTTAAGCCCTACCTGTTGACCGACGGTATCTACGGTAACCGCTTGAAAACCGCCCTGGCTGCCGAATTGGACTATCTTTGCCCTGCACCCATTGATGACGACATGGTGGATGAACTTAACTGGCTGGCTGCCGCGGTCTTCCGCGTGACCGGCGCCCTGGATGTGGCCCGGGTGGACTTCCGTTTGGATATTAACGATAACCTCAAACCCTATATCCTGGAGATCAACCCACTGCCTGGTCTTTCACCAGTGATTTCAGATCTGGTCATCGAAGCAGCGGCCGATAGCATCGATCACACCGAACTGGTGAATATGATCCTGCGTACTGCCTTGAAACGTTACGGGATGATTTAACCCGGATCACAGGTCTGGGCACATTTCAATAGGTCAGGTTGACCGGAAACATCGCGTTGGCCTCCCTGTCTCGGTGCGGTGGGAACTGCACGCCATGGATCGGACAGAAGTATGGCTCAAGCCACTTGCTTGTCTTTCATCGACATGCTGTTTTCTCAAGGATGCGTTCAAGGCTTCAGGGCACTTATGCTTAAGCATCGCTGATAGGAACAACTGCGACTTTCTTGACCGAATACTTTTCAAGAAGAGGAAGGCTGTCTGTGCATCCGTTTTTTGAATCTGGAAAAACAAGCATTAACTTCCCCGGCAAGAAGCCGGCATGCGGTTTGAAACAGGCAGAAAGACGGTATCACTATGAGAATAATCCGGATTGAAGACCCGGAATCAAAAATGCGCATCACCCGCAAGATGCTTAAAGACTTACCAGAATGGTTTGGCATACCAGATGCAACAGAAGCATATATTACTGGGAGCGCTGATAAGGTTTACCTGGCGGCTTATCACCAGAACGAACCTTGCGGCATGTTTGCCGTGCAAAAGCATTTCCCCCCATGCGACAGAAATAGTTGTCCTGGGCATGATGAAGCAGCATCGCGGCAGGGGATTTGGCAGGATGCTGGTGGAGGAGGCCTGCGCCTGGTGCCAGTCTGAGCAGATCCGGTTCCTGCAGGTTAAGACGCTGGCAGAATCGCATCCGGACCCGTATTATAAAGAGACCAGAGCCTTCTACAATCACATGGGGTTGAACCAATTGAAGTTTTCCCCCAGCATCGGGACAAAAACAACCCGCGTTTGTTGTTAATGAAGTACATCTTTCCCTAGTGATATCCTTAAGTTCACTTTGGTCAAAAACGAGCACTTATGAAAGTCGGTCTGATAGCAGAACAATTCATCAATGGAGATGTGGAGTTTAATCTCCACCAAATTGAGAAATGGCTAAACGCCAGCAGCCATCAGGGCTTTGACCTGCTATGCTTTGGGGAAGCCTTCCTGCAGGGATTTGACGGTCTCACCTGGGAATATATGGCTGACCTCCAAATCGCGCTTGAGCAGACAGACCCGAGGATTCTTTCGCTCTCAAAGCTTGCCAAAGTACACCAGACCGGCCTGGGCTTCGGATACATCGAAAAGGAAGGTCAAACTCTTTACAGCAGTTACCTGGTTGTTTCCGCTCAGGGGGAAAAGGTCACAAATTTTAGAAGAATCTCCCCTGGTTGGAAGGAATCCATTACCGATGAACGCTATTACCGTGAAGGGCATGATTTCAAGACCTTTGAACTTTGCAATAAGAAAATAGCCATTGCCATCTGTGGTGACCTCTGGCACGATGATTTACTGGCGAACCTCAAAAAGCAACAAGCCGAACTGGTTTTGTGGCCGCTCTACCTGGATTACACTACCGAGCAGTGGGTTTCAGGCGAACGGGAGGCGTATGCCAGACGGGCGGGGGAGTTAAACGTTCCGGTTTTAATGATCAACAGCTATGTGGATGCCCTCAATCTTGCCAAAGGAGGGGCTTGTGTCTTTTCAAACGGCATGGTTGCTCAGGAACTGCCAATGGAAGAAACAGGTCTCTTGGAGGTCGTGCTTTAGCATTCCAATCCTGAATGCATTCTAATATTCAAAAATAATAATTTTAAGCTATAGAGCTCCGCAATTGAGCGCACCGATATGCCCTGTCAGGGCAATCGCATCTTATGTCTGACAATATAAAGCAAGTTTTTTTTGCAATTTTTGTGTTCGACTTTTACACCTCACGCAAAACTTTATCAGCAAGTGAGCCATATGTGACAGCCATCGTGATCATAAAAACTACTCTCATTGGCAATTAGACACATAAACGAACCAACAAATGCACATATTGCCAACTCAAAATGATCAAAAGTGTCGTTTTATCGCAAAAGAAATTTAGATGCGATTGCCCTGGTATTCAAGTTTCTATATCCTTACAAAAGTTGTATAATGAATCAAACAAAAGCTGGCCAAGCCTGAATTTATTGGGATTTGCGTCGCAGAAAAGGCTATTGAGTTTGTAATAGAATAATTCTTCATTGATGTGGCAACTTGGGAGGGACTGACATGCAATCAAAACAAAATGTTGAAAAATTGCTAATCCTATGCATCGTAATATTATTGATCACAAACGTAGCTCTGTTTTTTCGAATTGTTCAATTTGAAAAAAACATCATAGAAGTATTAAGCCCTTTTCAGATTCCGAAGGGACTGAGTATTGGCAGCAATGCTCCGGATTTTACACTAATGCTAAGTTAAACCATTAATCCAACCAACTAACCAGCGGCACATTCCCAACCGCTTGCAATCCGATGAGAACAAATCCAAAACCTCTGCTCAAAGTGATCCAGCTTACCGGGTTGCTGCTGGTTAGTTTGTCATTAACGCTCTTTCTCAACCTGTCCCGTTTTAGCAATGAGTCCGTTACACAAGACCTGCAAAACAGCTGGCGTACCTCCTATGACATTCTCGTGCGCCCGGAAAATGCGAACGCCTTTCTGGATGTTTCCGGCCAAAGGCTCATCGAGCCCAATTTTTTAAGTGGCCAACCCGGCGGCATAACGCGGGCGCAATATGAAACAATCCAGGCGATTGAAGGCGTTGAAGTTGCCGCACCCATCGCAATGGTCGGTTATCTGCCAATGGGTTTCATCACTAATTCTGACACGATCAGTGGGGACCCTGAAGCCCCATGGGTTGTTTACAAAGACGTAAAATCCGTGTCGGTCACCGATAACGTCCGTACCTATGAAGGCTCACAGATAACTTATACCATCCAGAACCGGGTTGAATCCATCGGAGGGGGGCAAAATGGCCTCGTGTTTGTGACAGAAACCGGCGAAAGCATCAGCGTCCCAAACATCATGAGCGTTGAGGCAAACGACGGCATTCAGGTCCGGCCCATGGGAAAAGAACTTTTAACCGATAGAAATGGGGAGGTACACTTCACCCCGGTTTTAATTCCCAAATAGATCTTTATTTACTGATAGCGGGAATTGATCCGGAAAGTGAAAACGCCCTGGTTGGGTTGGAAGATGCCATAACCACCGGCAGGTATCTTGAGGACCAGGACCAGCCAAACTTTGATTTTAGCTGGGGGATCCCCGTCATCGCTAATCAGAATCTTTATCGAAAGATAAGCGTCGAGTCCAATACTTTTCGGGTGATGCTTCCCGAAGATGAGCACCTTGCCGCCAAGTTGCAGGAAAATGGCCTGAACTACTTGTTAGCCCTTCCGGATGAAGCCTTGCAACTCACAGATATCCCCTCGACTACAGACTTTTTTTCACAAAAATTGCTGGCTACAATCAACGTTGCCGGTTGCATAGGAACCAGCGGCGAACATTCAGATGTCTTGGCACTCCCTTCCCCGGTTAACTATCTGCAGTTGGACTCTTTTGAGGGGTATGACCTGGTATTGGAAGCTCAACCAGCGGGGTTAAGCACAATCAGTGCCTTTAAAGAGATTCAACTTTCACAGCCTGAAGTCAGCTACAGAATCCCCAGCACTGTTCCTCTGCGAATTCGAGGACCTGAAGGAGGTTATGCTGAACTCTGCTTCTTTCCGGTCGGCGCCTTCAATCTTGATGACCTTCCGGGTTCGTCTTTGAGTGAAGTACCTATGGAGACCTATTCGCTGCCCTATGCGGTGCTTCAATACGACCTTGCCGGAAACGCGGTTAACCCCACGCAAATTGTTCCGACAAACAATTACTCCGGCTATCTGGCAGATACTCCGGCTTTATTGATGAACCTGGATTCAGCCGAATTTGTCTCCCAAAGGGAAGACTTTATCAGTGCCATTCGCGTTCGAGTGAGCGGGATCGAGGCGATTGGGGAGGAATCACAAAAAAGAATCGAAGCTGTCGCGGAAGAAATCAGGGCTCAGACAGGTCTGCAAGTGGATATCACACTGGGATCCTCTCCTCAAAGCGTGTTGGTGAAGGTGCCTGGCTATGAAGATGTTGAAGGTCTGGGATACCTGGAAGAACATTGGGCCAGGCAATTCGTTGGAATCACCATTCAGAGAGAGGTCAACAAAGAACACTTATTGTTCCTGGCAGCTTTAATCATCAGCGGCAGCATGTACACGCTCTCGAGTGCTTATCTGAATGTAACGTATCAACGAAAGCAAATCGGCTTATATAAAGCGATGGGGTGGCGCTCAAAAGATATAATCAACCATATCAATAAATTTACCTGGCTGTTTATCACTATCTCCCTGGTTTTCTCTGCTTTAGTCTCCCTGGCACTTATCCATGTGGGACGCGTTAGTTTTTCAATTTATCGAGTGTTCGGCACGATAATCGGTTTGATCATCCTTTACCTGGTTGGAACTCTGCTCGCTGCAAGACAATTTACACGTCAAGAACCCATCAACTTGATAAACGGCCAGGATCAATTCCGAATTGTTGAAGGCAAAGTTAAAAAATCTATCCGCAGAAATGATTTCAGAAGTAAATTGCCCAGTTTACTGGCCATGAGCTCCGCTGTCACCCTGTTTGTCTTTGTGATGGCAGTTGTTTTCTACGTGCCAGAAACTTTGCAGGGCAGCCTGCTTGGCGAATCAATATCAATGAAAGTGCAACCCTTCCACGTAGCCTTGGCGGCAATCGCCTTGATTATCGGTGGGCTTTGCATCTTCCAGATGCTTATGACCCGCACAATTGAAAGAGGCCGTGAAATAGGCTTGGTAAAAGCAATTGGATGGCGAGATAAGCAAGTTTTTTGGAGCTTTCTGAAAGAGGGTCTTGGCACGTCCCTACAATCTGCCTTGATAGGCACCTCCACAGCCATAGCTGCATTTTGGTTATTCTATTCGAAACTGCCAACGAACCTGGTGGTTTTAATACTCCTGGGGATTGGTCTTCCATGTTTACTTGGGCTTATCAGTTCAATTTATCCTGCACTGCTCGCAGCAAAAAACGACCCGATTTCCTTAATCCAATCCAGCCAATGACCATGGAGAATGGAGTATAGTGCACGATGATAGTGATTAACCAACTAAAAAAATCATTCCCTCTTTGTCCGGGAAGTTTCGTGCTTGATGGCATAGATTTTAATGTAAAAAAGGGGGGATTTGTCGGGCTGATAGGTAAATCCGGCTCAGGTAAAACAACCTTATTGAATATAATCGGTTTGCTTGACCAGCCGACCTCTGGCACTGTGGTGTTGGCGGGTCAGAATTTGGAAGACCTGCACGGAAACGACCGCGCAGATTTCCGTCGTAATAAGATCGGCTTTGTTTTCCAACTGTTTAACCTCCTCTCTGATTTGAATGTATTACAAAACGTTATGCTCCCACTTTTGCCATATAAGAAAGCTTTAAGCTTTGACCTTGAGACTCGCGCGAAAGAAAAGTTGGATAGGGTTGGCTTGTCTGATAAAATTAGCAGCTTCCCAAACTTTCTATCAGGTGGCGAGCAGCAGCGTGTTGCCCTTGCAAGAGCCTTGGTAAACGAACCGGAGGTTATCCTGGCGGATGAACCCACTGGAAACCTGGACCCCATCACAGGCAATGAAATTATCACACTCTTGAGTGAGCTCGCCCGGGAGAATGAAGTTACCATATTGATGGTCACGCATAACCCCGACTTGACAAGCAACTTATCACGGGTGTTGAGTATCATCAGCGGCAAGATCGTTGAGTCAAATTGAAGCTTGTAGATACCGTTTTGGCTGTCAAGAGGAAAATTTGAGCCGCCTGCCGCAAACATCACTCCCTCGCACAGGCCATAGAAAAGACCCAATTTTTGTTTCTTCCTGTCAAAATTCGTGCTTGCCATAAGGTTATGCATAGTCCAACCCCGATTTCCTCCCCAGGGTCAAAACAAGCGATGGTAATCTTTCGCATTCTCCCGTTTTCCTTCCACCATGGCCGCGTAGGGCAAGATCCCTATAACCCCTGAAAGTGGTTGTAGGGAGGCTGCGCGCTTGACTTACCTTTGGTCAATCCGCTGAAAACCTATCTGTAGTTGCGAGCTGCCGAAGGCAGACGCAGCAACCTATCCTTTACATCTCCACACCCTCCGCCATCTGCACGAATGCGGAGCATTCGACCCGCCTTCAGTCAATCCGCCGTCAACAACCACACGCCGCATTTCCCCTGTTATTAAGGTTGGCCGTCCCAATCACCACCATAAAAACAAAAGATGCCCCTCGCGAGGGGCATCTTCTACGTAATCT
>JBAQMM010000156.1:0-15275 GCA_049302815.1 Anaerolineaceae bacterium
AATTAGGCATTGACTTTAATGGTGATATGCTCTATAATAATTGTTCACGTTGCGGGGTAGAGCAGAGGTAGCTCGTCGGGCTCATAACCCGGAGGTCAGTGGTTCGAATCCACTCCCCGCTACTAACGAGAACCGTAGCCCCAGGGACTACGGTTCTTTGATCCCAACCCATACAAAAGAGGTATGGGTGCAAGCAGAGGGGAGGCTGCGCACTAGGCTTGAGGGTCTTCGGTTACGAAAAATCACTTTCACCGAAGGTGCACTTCGTGTAGGAGGATTTTTCGATGAACCGTAATCCCTCAGGCCTTTTATTTTCACAGTGTATTGACGGCTTCGTCAAATACAAAACCGCCGAAAGCTTAAGCCGGCGGACGGTTGATTCGTATGAGTGGGTGCTGCGTAAGTGGATGGAAAAGTTGGGAGACAAGCCGGTCGGTAAGATCAGCTCTGCCGATGTGCTCGATTACATGACTTATCTGCGAACCGAGTATGTCCCGCATACTTTCGCCAAACCGAATCCTGCGCATGATGCACCGACGCGCAAACTCTTCCCCAAAACCCTGCGAAACCACTGGGTTACTTTCAAGGCTTTCTTCGGTTGGGCGGTTGCTGATTTAAAATCAAGAATGCTATGGAAGGCATATTACCCGCCTTACAAGATACTCCCTTATCGTCTATCCCATTATTTGTACGAAGCCTTGCCCCTAATCCAAGTGATGATGAAGCTTCTGTCGCTAAAGACTATGATTCCTTTCTTTTGGTCTTGCTAAACTAATGATGATTGGAACTCTCCTCTTTTGTCCAATCCTTTTCTATGAACTTTTGATACAGTGACCGCCCTGCCTTTAACCCTACCTTTAACAATATTGGCATGTTATACTTTAGAGGTTAATTTTTACCGCATATTGATTAATTTGATAGTGGCTTCGTCTGTCAGCGTCAGATTGAGAATGTGAATGGACATGCTATGGAGGATGGTCTGAATGAAAGTTAGCGTTGATAAAGATTTGTGCCTTGGTTGTGGAATTTGTGAGGGGCTGGTTCCTGAAGTGTTCAGCCTTGAGCGGGAACCCGTAGCCGAGGTGCTTTTGGATCCGGTTCCTGAAGAATACTGGGAGAGTGTCCGGCAGGCTGCTGAGGACTGCCCCGAAGGTGCCATCAGCATTGGAGAAGAGACACCCGATACAGATTTTGAAATCTTGACAGATGATCAAGTGGTTGAAGAATTCGCAGATGAAACTGACGAAGATATTGAATCATAATTAAGGAGAAGAAAATGAAAGTTATCGTTGACAAGGATTTATGCATTGCTTGTGGCGTATGCGAAGGGATTGTGCCTGAGGTGTTCAGTCTGCAAACTGAACCCTATGCTGAAGTTCTGCTGGATCCTGTACCTGAAGAGTTCCAGGACGCTGCCAGAGAAGCCACCGAAGAATGCCCTGAAGGCGCCATTTCGATCAAAGAATAATTACAACACACAAAAAGGGGTTACACCGTCTGTTTTCAGGCGGTGTATTTGTTAACCTTCCAATTACCAGAACAATCCGGGTTCAGCCGGTCAGCAGAAGAATCTTAATTAGTTTGATAAAATAAAGCCATTCTTCATGGATTATATGTAAACACTGGTTGTTAGCAAGGCATGTTATGAGTGTTACCAAATGATAAACTCACGAGAAGAACCCTTGATCCAGACCAAACTTATTCCTCCGCGGATGCGCAATAAGGTCGTGCATCGGCGGGCATTACTGGAAGCGTTGGATGAAAGCAGTGCGCAGGGAGTGGTACTGTTATCTTCGCCAGCCGGCTATGGTAAAACCACGCTGGTGGCGGATTGGTCTGAGAACCACCGCAAAGGTCTTGGCTGGTTGACACTCGATAAAAATGATAATGACCTGTTCGTGTTAAACCGATACATCGAGGCTTTGATTGGCAATGCCTTAGGCGAAGCCCATTGTGCTCTAGCGAATCCTAACGACACTGATGAAGAAGCCAACCTTCGCAACCTCCTGGTCAGCCTGGGCAACCATTGCGCGGGTTTAGACCGGGAAATTACCCTGGTTTTGGATGATTACCAAAATATTGTTGACGATCGCATACACCAGTCTCTGGCCTTTTTGCTGGCTCATTTCCCCCCCAATCTACGGCTGATCCTGCTTTCGCGGAAAGACCCGCCATTTTCCCTGTCCAAACTACGCGCCAGCAACAATCTCTTGGAATTGCGCGCCAATCAGATGGCATTATCATTTAGTGAGACTTCGGAGTTTCTGAGAGAGTCCCGTCAATTGGACCTGTCCGATGAAGATTTACTTTACGCATATCAAAAGACCGAGGGTTGGATAGCCGGTTTACAGCTGCTGACCCCTTTCCAACTGAAGGAAGACCCCCGAAATGATGGAAAACCGAGACGGCACCACATCAACCTGGCGATTCAATACTATCTTCTGGATGAAGTTGTTAACCATGAGCCTGATGATGTCCAGGAATTTCTGATTAAAACCTCGTTTTTGGAAGAAATCAACGAACAATTATGTGACTGTCTACTGGCTGAAAATCATCCGGCAGGCTGGAGTGCCGGCATGATGCAGACACTCCTGCATCACAACTTGTTTTTATTCCCGGTGGAAGATAAACCGGAATGGTACCGTTATCACCCGTTGTTTGCTTACGTTTTGTCCGGTCAATTGAGCCGACTTTTGCCGGGCCAGGATAAGATGCTGGCACTCCGGGCAAGTGAATGGTATGAAAACCAGGGATTGTTTATAGAGGCTCTGAACCAGGTATATGCCACCAAAGACCAAAGCCTGATTGTGGACTGCCTGGAAAAGGTCTCAATCAAAGAAATTTTGGAAAGCGAGATCCTGGAACTGACTCGCCTAATCAGCAACACAGATGAGAAACTGTTGGCGAGCAGCCCATTGCTCAGCCTGGCACATGCCTGGGACTTGTTGGTTTCTTACGACTTTGAGTCCGCTGAGGTATGGCTGGAAAAAGCCGGCGTGTTAAAAGCAACTTCTGAAGGCACCAGGCGAACCGAAAAATATTCGAAAATATTTGATGGCATGTTCAAGATTGTCGAGTCAATTTTAGCAGCCTCACGGGGAGAGAGCGAAAGAGCGGAGGCATTGATTACAGAAGCTTTAACCCTCCTTCCCCAAGAAAATTACTTTGCACACGGCTTTGCGCTGATGAACCATGGGATTATGCATACCATCGCTGGAAACTACGCTGAAGCCATTGCTCTGTATACGGAAACTATCCAGATCGGTCAAAGATCGGGTAATTGGTTTGTGCAAATCTTTTCGAGGCTGCAACTCGGAAGGCTTCTGGAGCATTGTGGCCGTCTCAATGAGGCAGTCATGCAGTTTGAGCGATCGCTGGCGGTGCTTACTCGACTCAAAGGAAAATTCAGCGATTTTGAGGCGTTTATTTTCAAAGAACTGGCTGGCATCCACACCGCACGAAACGAATTGAGCGAAGCAGAAGAAGATTTTCAAAATTACCTGGATACCACACCGGTATTGAAAGCATCTTCAGATGATGTTAGTGCCCACCTTTCCATGGCTCGTTTTCATCATGCCAACAATGACCCCGCAGCCGCTCAGCTTGAACTGAATTTTGCCAGGCAATTAAGCATATCGAGTGAGAGCACCCAGGATGACTACTTGGTGGATATGACCGAGTTGGAAATTGACTTGCAGCATAACAAGATTGAAAATGCTGAAAAATGGTTCAAACGTTACAAAAAATCTAACCTGAACGATTTTTCATACTTAGTACGTTACAGTGCGCATATCAACTGGGCGAGGTTACTATTGGTGCAGGGGCGGCAGGAGAAAAGTAAAGCCAAACTGAATCAAAGCTGGGAAGTGCTTGAAAACTTGCTGCCATCATTAACAGAGGGTGGATTAATTGCGCATCAAATCAAGGTACATATCCTTATGGCGCAGCTCGCAAATGAATTGGCTGATGAGGATTTAATGCTTTCTGAGCTTGGGTTAGCGCTTGCCCTGGCTGAACCTGAAGAACTCCGGCAGGTGTTTTTGGATGAGGGCATCATCATGTCGCGCCTGCTGATCGCTTACATGGCAGCAATGAAACAAAACAGGGTATCAAGAGAGTCTCCCAACCTGGCGTTTGTTTCAGACCTTTCGTTCCGATTTACCGGCAGACCGGAGGGCAGTAGGATTGGTCTGACAGTGCTGGAGCAAGAAGCCATGAAAGACGTCTTGGTGGTGGATTTATTGACCGCCCGGGAGACAGAGGTCCTGGAATTGGTGGCGAGGGGGCGCTCAAATAGCGAAATTGCGCAGGACTTGTGTATTTCCATTAATACGGTTAAGCGGCATCTCAACAATGTGTTCATGAAGCTTGGGGTGACAACACGCGTTCAAGCGATTCGGGTCGCCCGCCAACGAGGAATCATCACTTAAGGCGATTTCTGGAGATTTGTTTGCAGTATTCCCGTGCTGATTATGGCGGCGTTATTTCTACTGATACAGGTTTGATACCAAGTTAATACTTCCTGACCATGTAAAGTTCCTCGTCAAGTTGTACACTAAAGAGAATAAAGGAGCGCAGAATTTTGCCAATTATGCCCGTGATATTGGTTGATCGGGTGAGAGGTTATTATGAGGATCATCTTTTTGGAACCTGGCGTCACATTCATTGTTGACATTTTGGTATGGGTTTTTTTTCATTTAAGCATCGGATCTTGGTCATCAAGACTGCCGGTGGAATCCTTCAATTATGATAGCCGCTTCTATCTCAGTAAAACCTGGGAGAAGGGCGGGGAAATCTATCAAAAGTTGTTTAAAGTGCGCTCCTGGAAAAAGTTTATCCCCAGTGGCGCAGCCCTGTACAAGGAAGCCTACGAGATCAAACACCTAACCGAATTTTCGGTTGAAAACGTCAGAATCTGGCTTAAAGAGAGCTGCCGATCTGAATTCTGCCACTGGATAATGATCCTGCCTGGCTTTTTGTTCTCACTTTGGAATAACGTCGGGATGGAATGGGTAATGATCGCTTATGCCGTTTTAAACAACGCGGTGCCGATCATCATGCAGCGGTATAATAGACCACGCGTGCGGAAACTATTAACCAAGCTGGAAGCTAAAGCGAGACTCCAAGAAGAGGGATTACCCATCTATGAAAACCAACAAGCGTTTTCTCATTCTTACGAGTGATTCAGGGTTTGGTCACCGAAGCGCAGCGAAATCAGTCCTCAAGGCATTAGAAGTCCAATATCCGGATCAGGTTGAATGCTTGATCATCAATCCGATTTTGGAAACTGACCTGCCCAAATTTATGAAGCAGATTGATACAGGCTACGATAAGAGGATAAAATCCAGCCCGCAATTCTACCGTTTCACTTATGAGATCAGCGATTCCAGACCGGTCAGCGAGGTGTTGGAGGGTGCGCTGACTCTGGCGCTGCAGAAGAACATTCGCCAACTTATCGGGGACGTTCAACCGGATGCCATCCTCAGCACCAATCAGATGTTCAACTCTCCCACCGGGGCGGTGTTAAAGGACCTGGACAAACCCATTCCATTTTTTACCGCGGTAACAGACATGGCTGATGTGCATTCGCTTTGGTTTGGCAATGCCCCAGACAGATTTTTTGTAGCCTCGGATTGGGTGAAGATCAAAGCTGTGGAAAACGGCATTCCGGAGCGTAAAATCACTATCTCTGGTATTCCCGTCGATCCTGAGTTCATGATGCATAGCCAGCAAGTAGGTTTGCTGCGGGAGAAGCTGGGTCTCAAGCCAGGTGTCACCACGATCCTTTTTGTGGGGAGCGTGCGGGTGGACAATATCAAGGAAAACCTGGAGGCTTTGGAAAAGGTCGCTTGTCCCATCCAGGTGGTCGTCATCACCGGTGGAGATCATGATCTATTCACACAATTAAGCGGAATAGAGTTCGGTTTTCCACTTTATCTGCAGGACTTTGTTACAAATATGCCGGAGTGGATGCTTGCTTCAGATGTGTTGATCACCAAAGCTGGCGGGCTGATTTTATCCGAGGGTTTGGCGGCGGGCCTTCCAATTGTGATTATCGACTATCTGCCCGGTCAAGAGGAAGGCAATGTGCGCTTTGTGCTTGGTCACCAGGCCGGCAGTTGGGTGCAGAACCCGGAAGAACTAACCTCCACACTTGACTATTGGCTGTGTGATGGCCAAAAACGCTTGCGTATGGTGGCATGCAACGCGAGGGACCTCGGGCACCCCGACTCTGCTTTAACGATTGCCAGTGCCTTGTGGGATGCCAGTGAACCGCATGTGGACCAACCCATCCCGGAGGATAAACTGGAATGAATGAATTACAGCTCACTGAAACCCCGGAAGCACCCGGAGGAGAGCATCCTGAAGTTTTAGATACCAGGCGGAAATGGATCAGTATTGGGATATTGATCGTCCTGACCGTCGCGGGAATCATTATAGCCAGACATTTTAATTTTACTGCGGTTGAGGCTTTTATCAAGCAGCACCAATCCTGGACGATCGTGATAAGCCTGGTTCTCTATTTATTGCTTGGATTGACCGTCATTCCGTGTATTCCGTTGACGGTGTTCCTGGCTTACACGCTGGATCCGCTGACAGCATTATTGGTGAATGGCGTCGGGATGACCTTATCGTCGCTGGTGGAGTATTTTACCGGGAAGACTATAAAGAATATCTTTGATCCTGAAAGACTCCGCGCCAAGCTGCCGGAAAAAGTGCGGAATATGCCGGTCGAAGCGCCACTTTTCCAGCTCGTGAGCAGGTTCATTCTTCCAAAACCACTCGGATTAATCAGCGGTGCGCTTGAGGTTCCACTGAAAACTTACATCTGGACCAGTTTTGTGGTCAACACCGTAGGTGGCGTTATCATCTCCTATGGGGGGCTAGGAATCATCAAAATTTTCTAAATCATTTTGTGATTAAGCGGGGTCATAACAGGTAAACAGCCAGTCAAATGGGTTCTGAGTGTGCAGCCAAACACGGCGGGCAGTCTTGTAAAGAGGGAAGCCTTTTTAGCGCGCCCCAATGTTTTTCGCAAACCTTCGCCAGGATTGGCGTGGAAACATAGGGAAGTTATCCTGATGCCAGCGCGGTCAGCAGGGCGGGGTCTTTTTCAAACCACTGATTCATTTGTGTGCGTGCCTGATCATAACCCATGGTGATAAGCGCTGCGGAATTGGCAAAATCCCAGGTTTGCGTGCCAGGAGCGCGTAAACTTAAATAGTGCACCGGTATTCCTTTCGCTTCCGCCAGGGCAATTTCAAGGTGGGTGATGCGGGTGGTCACCGTGGTGGCGAGCCGGTCAGCGTATTGATTGAGAGCATTTCCCTTGGAAGGTTCTGTATCAGTCAAATCCAGGGCAATGATCTCGTTGGCATGCATGTACATGGCAGGTTCAATGGGCACATTGCTGACCACGCCGCCGTCCACCAGGTAACGGCCATGGTTGTTGATGGGCATGAACCAGGGTTGGAGCGCAATGGAGGCAAGGACACCCTCCTGGATTTTTTGGCTGGGGTCCAAACCGTAGATGACGGGGACGTTGTTGATTAAATCGGCACTGACCAACCCCAAATGGTAGGGTAACACATCTTCAAAACTCAAATCAGCGGTGATGCCGATGTGGTTTAAGAAATCGATGGTTTTGTGTTGAGAGGAAGTATCCGGTCTGCCAACCAGGGCTCGAATGATCAGGTTTTGAAAACGTGGATCCAATAACTGGAGATCAGCCACCTCTTTCCAGATCTCTTCCATTCTATCAATGGTGTCCAGTTCGGCCCCCCAGATGCCGATGGCAACCGAATTCATGGAACCAATGGAGGTACCAGTCAGGATGCTCGGTCTGATCCCGGCTTCAAAGAGCGCCCTCATCGCTCCAACTTGAAGAGCTCCGCGGGAACCACCACCACCCAGGGCGAATGCGAGATTAAGATTCATAGGGCATCATTTCCTTCTCTCACTTACAAATATCATAACAAAATAGGGACCCGTTGGTATGATACCAAAGTAGCAATCTGGTATCAGCGGACCCGGCGGACTGATCATGAGGGTATGGTTATCACACACGCTGAACCATCCAGCGATTCTCAATATGAATTTGTCAAAATCCATCCAAAGTAATGTTCGTAAATCAAGTAACGAGTGACAAGGCTTATTTCATATAAACGGACTAAACCGCTTGAAACACGCTTTGTCTGAACGAAAGAGATAGCGCTACGGTGTGTTTACTGCTGGTCTGCGAAGTGGTGCGGAAGCCTGCCCCTGCCTTGCCCCCGTTCCCTTTTATGCTCACGAAGGAAACAGAAGAGCACATCCTACATATCATGATTCTCATAGGGTGTGCTGAGGCAATGCTTACCAGAATTTCCAAAGAGCTTTTCCATATTGAGAATTGCTGTGAACTATCACGGAGGGTGGATTTTACGATATCATCATGGCATGTTTACCCGAAAGCGGCTTGTATCTTACTTGGTGATAATGGTGGTACAGATTGTGACCCTGCTGTTGTTAGACCTCTGGATGCCCGGGCTGCAGATTGAGTCCGTTGGGGGTTCCATCGGGGTTTTGCTAGTTTACATCCTCACTGAAGAACTCTACTGGTGGCTGTTCCTCAACTTCCTTTCGCACCTGCCCTACTGGCTTTATCCGATCTTCTCTGCCGTCCTGACAGGCGTTTTGTTGACGCTGCTTGCCAACCAGCTTCCCGGAATCCTGGTGGTGGACCTCAGGGCGGGCTTGGAGGTGGCGTTTGTGATGGCCGGGGTCACATGGCTTTTGGCAGGATATTTTTCACTGGATCTCGACGAGCAATTTGATTTACGGATCACGCGTAAGTTTATTTCCCGGATTGGTGCAACCGAAAAGACCAACATTCCCGGCTTGCTCCTGCTCGAAATCGACGGATTAAGTGAAAAAAACTTGCGGAAAGCTCTGGAAGAAAACAAAATGCCCACCATCAAACGCTGGATAGACCAGGGAACGCACAAACTCAGCGGGTGGGAAACAGATTTTTCCTCCCAATCCGGTGCCAGCCAGGCGGGAATATTGCTCGGCAACAACGACAACATCCCGGCCTACTGCTGGTGGGACAGGCAGAAGAAACGGGTGGTAAGTGTCGGCAATTCTCGCGATGCTGGAGAAATTGAGCAGACCTTAAGCAGCGGGGCGGGTCTGCTGGCGGAGGGCGGAGTCTCCCGGATTAATGTGTTTTCGGGGGACGCAAAAGAGACTTTGTTCACCATGAGCACCATCCTGAAGCTGGGCAAGGAGGTTGGTCCAGGATTTTACTGGTATCTGTTAAATCCGTTTGTGTTTGGACGAATAGCGTTCAGTTTCTTGTATGGTGTGGTGCGGGAATGGTGGCAGGCTTTGGTGCAGTGGTTACGCAGAGATAAGTTGCGTGTGCGTTCACGCAACTTTACCTATGGATTTATCCGCGCGGGGAGCTGTCAGTTTTTGCATGACCTGACTACCTACATTTTGATTGGTGATGTATTACGGGGCGTTCCAGCCATCTATGCCACATTTCTTGGTTATGATGACGTCGCGCACTACACGGGCACAGATTCAAAGGAGGCTTTTCAGACCTTGTTTGAACTTGACCGGCGTTTTGCCAGGCTGGAGCATATCCTGACTCAGGCACCCCGACCTTACCAGGTGATAGTCCTTTCGGATCACGGGCAGAGCAGCGGGGGAACTTTTAATAATGTCTATCACATCAAACTGAAAGATTTGGTAAGAACCTCCATTGAAAAGCCGAGTGATATCTTCGCCGCCAGGGAAGTCAGTGAAACCTGGGAACGAATTGGCGCTTATTTATCCGATCCGGTAAATAAGAAGTACCGGGCGACGCGCCTGCTGCGCACCATGTGGGAAAGCCGCAATGCCGCAATTTCAGACAAGCCTGATGAACGATTTTCAGCGGGTGCCCCTGGGCAGGGTGAGGGGGCGGAAAAGAAGCCGGCGCTGACAGTGATTGGATCAGGATGTTCAGGTCTAATTTATTTCACCGAGGCAGAGAAGCGCCTGACCTACGAAGAAATCCAAAGGCAGCATCCCGGCTTTATATTGAACCTCACCAACCATGCGGGAATTGGTTTCGTGATGGTGCGATCGGCGGTGGATGGCGACTTGATTCTGAGCAAAGATGGGGTGTACTTTTTGGACAGCGACAGCTTTGAAGGGAACAACCCCCTGGCAGATTACTCTGGGCATGCCGCCATGCTGCTGCGGCGGGAGTCCAGCTTTACAGGCTGCCCAGATATTCTGGTATCTACCAGGTATGACCCTGAGACTGATACGCTGTGTGGCTTTGAGGACCAGATCGGACACCACGGCGGCTTGGGCGGGCAGCAGAGCTTCCCGTTTATTGTTCATCCCAGAGCGCTGCCGGTGAAGAAAGCGCCAATCGTCGGCGCTGAGGCTTTGCATGGGCTGATTAAAGGCTGGCGGAATTTATTGCAGGGGCAAGATCTGACTGCCTCCAAAAGTGCGCCACCGCAATCCGGTACTGCCACGGATGGCACTCCTCAGGTATGAGGATCCTGCTTAATTGACCATCCATGTCTTTCGATATGGGAGTAAGTGGAGATGAGGACATCAATTCTCAATATGGAAAAGCTCTTTGGGAATTCTGGCAAGCATTGCCTCAATATTTCTATCTCTTTCGTTTGACGAAGCATGTTTCAAGCGGTTTAGCCCGTTTATGTGGAATAAGCCTTGTCAGTCTCGTTACTTGATTTACGAAAATTACTTTGGATGAGCTTTGACAAATTCATATTGAGAATTGCTGAGATGAGGAACGGGAGCTTGCAACGCCTTAAGCACGGAAGAACTGAAGCACCCCACCCACCTGTGAGGTGCGCAAATTCGCATTGATCAGGGGCAAAGATGATACCAAATTAACACTTTTGCGTGAAGTTTAGTTTCTCATTATTGGCTATCCTTTGTATCATTCAAATAATTTATTTTTGAAATTAACTATTTCTGGAGAGAAAGATGACTAATGCTTCTGTACATACTGATGAATCCACCAAGGAAATGAACCTGCTTATGCGTAGCTTGATCCAAATGGGTCCAAAAATCACGCGGAACAAGCCGATCATTAAGATGGCAATGTCCATGGGGGAGAACTATTTTATTAACGATAACAAGCGCCGCCACAAGGAAGATACCGCCACTGCACCTGGTGTGATTGATGATCAGACGGATTTAAGCCTTTCAATCCTCCATTCAGTACAACAGGCATTGAGCAACGGCAACTTGTCCGAAGCCACTTTTGAAAAAGCCGCCACGGTTCTTGGAAAAGACCTGTTGGTGGAAAAAGAACTCCGTAATCGTAAGGCAACAGAGTTTCGGGAAAAATATGGTTTCTCGCAACCCTCTTTCCTGTTGATCAGCCCGACCCATGCCTGCAATTTACGTTGCATCGGTTGTTATGCGGATTCGGACGAGAGAGTTCAAAAGCTGGAATATGATGTGTTCGACAAGGCAGTTTCTGAAGCATACCAATATTGGGGTATTCAGTTCATTGTTATCAGCGGTGGAGAACCCCTGTCTTATCATTCCCAAGGAAAGACCCTCCTGGACATTGCTGAAGCGCATCCCAATATGTATTTCATGTTCTACACCAACAGCACATTGATCACTCCTGAAATTGCCAAACGGATGGCAAAACTTGGCAATATCGTTCCGATGATTTCACTGGAAGGCTGGAGAGAAAAGACAGACGGCCGCCGTGGAAAGGGTGTTTTTGACAAGGTCATGGCCGCGATGGACCTGTTGTTTGAAGAAGGTGTGCTCTATGGCGTGTCCTTAACCGCCACCAGGGAAAATGCAGAAGAGATTGTGTCTGAAGATTTCATTGACTATTTGTTTGATGAAAAACATGCCTTGATCGCCTGGGTTTTCCATTACATGCCGATCGGGAGGTCCTTTACCCTGGATCTGATGCCAACACCGGAGCAACGTATTATGATGTGGAATCGAAGCTGGACCATGGTGCGGGAAAAGCACCGCTTTATCGCGGATTTCTGGAACTCCGGGACCGCGGTCAATGGATGCCTTTCCGCTGGCGGACACGGCGCGGGTGGGTATATGTACATCGACTGGTATGGTCACGTGACCCCTTGTGTCTTCCTGCCTTATTCACCGGTCAACATCAACGATGTGTATGCCAAGGGTGGAACCCTGGAAGATATTTACCAGGCACCATTCTTCGATAATTTGCGCCAATGGCAGGTGGAAATAGCCAATAAGACTGGCGGCTCCAACCTGATGAATCCCTGCCCGATTCGTGATCACAACGCTGATTTGCGCCAAATGATCGCGAAACACGAGCCTGATCCGATTGATATCAACGCAGAGATCGCCATGCAAGATCCGGCATATGCCGCGGGTATGGATGCCTATGATGCCAAGTACCAGAAGATCGTGGACACGGTCTGGCAGAAGGCTTACATTGAGAATAAGCATCTCAGCCAGGACGAGTTGGATGAGATTGTCAGTGCCATAGACGAAAACCAACCGATTCCTGTCGAGGAATAACAAGACCTGGCAGGCTGACTGAAGGATCGGTGACCGGCTCGCAAGAGACCGTCAGACTCAAGCAACCTATGCTGACGCGAAAGACCGGTCATATGGAATGTCTTTAGTTTGGTATAATGACTTGCCAACCTAGTTTGCATATGATTGCTGGGGACGCCATATCTGGGACTTGATTGGTACTTTTGCCACAAGCAGGCAGATATGACGAAAAATAAGAGTCTGCAGTCCGGTCTGGACAGCCGGTAAAAAGGGTGGCGATATTTATGCAGAGTTGGAGGGGGGCAAAAGAGGCCGGGTAGCAGTATTCGGCCTCTTCCATTTAACCCTTCATGCCGGAGTTTTTCGGATCAATCGACCAAATCGTTTAGATCCGGCCGGACCATGCCGAGCGCAACTGCTTTGGCAAGCACCTGTTCGCTGGTTTGGGCATGAAACTTGGCTTTCATGTCAGTGATGTAACCGCGCACCGTTCGGACATCCAGATGGAGCCGGTAGGCGGCCTGGGCAGCCGTAAACCCTCCTGAAAGCAATTGCAACACCTGGTTCTCGCGTGGGGTGAGGTGAATGGGCGTGGTGTCGGGCAGGGTTTGGGCGTGGGTGATGATCACGCGATTACCCGCCTGGGCAGCTTGCCAGATGCACGACCGGTCGACAACTGAACCCAGGTAGACTTCCCAGTTGCCCTGATTGATGGTCCGGGTTATTTGTTCAGGAGTTTGGGGAATTTCGAGTACGCGGACGTTGTCTTCGTCGCCAAAAACAAAAACCTGGGTCATGCCGATTTCCTTTGCGAGCGCTAATTAGAATATATGTTCTATTATCCGTTCAAGGAAAAAGTTTGTCAAGATGAGTCTTTCGGAATGTGATTCACCAATAAAAATGTCAGGGTTTATTATCAGCGCTGTAAACGTATGGGCGTGGTGATGAAGGGGTAATTATTGGTAAATTGACCACACATAGGGAGCAGGCTTGTGCCCATTCCATTCCCCCCCAGTCGCCCAGAAGCCATGAATTGGATTATCCATGTAGGTCACGCATTCCCAATGGGAGGTTGCGCACCGCAAAGCATGCTTGACCACAATTATTACTTTGAAGTTTAAAGGGAACGGGCTTGTCCATTCCGTTCCCAACACCCTCCTGCTTGACATTAGAAATTTATGTGTGTATATTGTAAGTAGTAGAATTGGCTATTGGCAGGATCGCATCGATCAACAAACTGTCAGGGAGGGCAGCAGAATGAAGAAGAAAACTCCATATTTTTTCCTCATTGCTATTGTCACTATGTCACTTTTCTTTTTCGTAGGTCATTCCAGGAATACTGATCTGCAGGCTAAGCAGAGCACTGACTTCTCAGGCACACCAACAGAATTTTCGCTCAAAGAGTCTCTGGCTTTTTTTGTTCAGGAGTTAAAGCTGGACGGAGTTAATAAAGGTCCTGTTTATATCCGCAGCCTCACGAGTGATGGTGAAAGTGTTCGTTCCGGTGAATTGGGTGAGAGGCATTTTTGGGAAGTTGGCATAGCGAACTTGAACCAGCCAGATAAAATCGAGGTGTACCGATTATTGGACGGCAAGCTGACTTTTGAATATACCACTGCTGCTGATTCGGATGATTTCCGGTTTTTGCCATTGGACTTTGAAATCGACAGCCCAAGGGCGCTTGAGATGGCGCTTGCCTATGACCGGGAATTAAAACCGGGTGAATTTGTTTCCGTGGGCTACAATTTTGCATTATCCATGGATACAGAATCGGGAGATCAGCCGGTTTTAATGGTTTCGGGCTTACATAAGGGCTTGCGGGCAAGAATTGGAATAGATTGCGTCAGCGGAAACGTGGCACAAGCGGAAATAGAAACATTCGTGGGGGGCGGCATCCTGCATTCATCTGATGGAGGCAATACCTGGGGTGCAAGCAACTTGCCCTCCAGAGTGGAAAAAGTAACACTCCATAACAACCTCGACGGAGTCGCATATGCTGTTGTCTCTGATGAGAATAACCTTCGGCATATCTACACCACAGAGGATGGCGGCCAGAACTGGGCCAGGCAATATGACCTTCCAAAAGAGATTGCAGACAAAATTTTGAGTTTTGATCATCATGACGGGCCTGGTGGAGGGTTCCTGGTGGGATCGGTTACAGATTTATATTACTCTTCAGACGGTTTGCGTTGGGAGGTTCTCAAGGGTGCGCCCGAAGGCTCTGTGCAAGCCATCGCTGTCATCTGTGACCAAAAAAACTGCTCATGGCTGCTTTCAGCCGGAAGCGGTCTTTTTCAGACATCTGACCTGCAGACATGGTCTCAGATAGATACAAAATACCATAGGCTTTCCCTTTCCAGCGACGGCAGCAGTCTTTTGGCGACTGATCCGGCCAGCCAACTGGCCTACCTGATCACGAACGACACGGTCAAGACCATTTCCGTGCCAAACGGGACGTTGAGAGCCGCGGGAATTTTTGATAATGCAGAAAACACGCTTTTTTACTCTGAGGTTGGGGGAGTGATGCTTGCTGACCAGAAGATTTCAGATTTAACCATATCTGCAATTGCGGCTTCACCTGTTTTTGCTAACAACAAACAGGTTATCGCTGCCGTGTTCAGGTCTGTTACAGTTTCAAAAGTCGTTAAGGTATAGGAAAAGGAGCAAAAAGAGAGAGTTCCTGCCATAATTTGGATGCGACAAAACAAGCGAAAAGGAGGAACTCTCAGATGACAGAAATGCCTGTCGAA
>JBAQMM010000157.1:0-3643 GCA_049302815.1 Anaerolineaceae bacterium
GGGCAGAGCAAGCGCTTGATGCGGTGGCGGAGCGGCTGGCGACCAGGCATGGCATCGTGCTTTTGCAGCCCCCATTTAGCCATTATGACCTGAAACTCGGGGAGATTTCCACCTATCCGCCGGGATACAAGGAAAACGCTGGCATTTTCTGCCATAACAACCCCTGGATCATGATCGCCGAGACCAAAATCGGGCGGGGAGACCAGGCCTACGATTACTACCACCGCATCAATCCATCTGCGCGGGAGCCGATCAGCGAGGTGCACCGCTGCGAGCCCTATGTTTACGCCCAGATGATCGCCGGAAAGGACGCTCCCACACACGGGGAAGCCAAGAACTCCTGGCTGACCGGCACAGCTTCCTGGAATTTCGTCGCCATCACCCAGCATATTCTGGGGATCAAGCCGACTTTTTCGGGGCTTTCCATCCAGCCAGTAATGCCCGGGGCGTGGGAGGGCTTTCAGGCGCTGCGGGAATTCCGTGGCACGCACTACCTGATCAATGTCATGCGGGTGGGGGTGGGGAATGCGGTACGGCTCAAGGTGGACGGTAAACCTATTGAAGGGCAGATCGTGCCAATCCCGGAGGGAAAACCAGCCGAAGTCTACGTGGAAGTGCGGGTGGGTTGAGATGCAACAGGGTATCGCGCCCAAGGCCGGTATCAACCTGGGGGGTTGGCTCTCACAATATAAACAGTATAATGTTGCCCATTTTGACAGCTTCATTCAGGAGGATGACCTTAAACGGATCGATTCGTGGGGCATGGATCATGTGCGCCTACCAGTGGATTATCCTGTCTTGGAGGAGGATGCCAACCCGGGCGTTTACCTGGAAAGCGGCTTCGCGTATATCGATAAGTGCCTGTCCTGGTGCCAAAAACTGGGCTTGAATCTAGTATTGGACATACATAAGGCGCCGGGTTATGTTTTTGACCATTGGAAAAAAACCAAGCTTTTTGAGCGCGCCGACCTGAGCAAGCGCTATTTGGCTTTGTGGGAAGCGCTGGCACGACGTTACCGCGGTGCGGGTGGGCTGGTATTTGAACTTCTCAACGAGATCAACCTGCCGGACCCTGCACCCTGGAACAGGCTGATCAGGCAGACGATTACGCGCATTCACCAGGTGGATGCCGACCGGCTGGTGATGATCGGGGGCAACTATCACAATGCCGCTGACCAACTGGAGACTTTGGTGTATACCTTCCATTTTTATAATCCCATGGTGGTGACCCATCAGAAGGCGTATTGGGTAAAGCCGCTTGAAAATCTGCAGGATGAAGTGAATTATCCTGGGATCTACCCAAACATTCCGGATTTTGGCCCGCGGCTGGTGGGGGAAAAGATGGATAGCGCCATGTTGAGGACTTACCTGCAGCCGGCGCTCGCCTTCACGCAACGAACAGGCAAACCTCTCTACTGCGGGGAGTTTGGCGTGATTGACCGCGCCCCTATTCAAGCCAGGCTCAACTGGACCCGTGACAGCATTGCCATTTTGCAAGAATATGGCATTGGCTGGGCACTGTGGACTTACAAAGCCATGGATTTTGGCTTGGTGGATGCTGAAGGCAGGGTGACCAGCCAAGAACTGATCGACCTGGTCTCACAACAAAAGAGGCAATGATGCTCGATCACTTGGTTGAAGTATCCACGTATAGCGGGGAAGGCTACCAACCGCTGATTGATTTCAACTGTTGGAGGGTCGCTTTTTTGCGCTACCTGGACGAGCTTGAGCCAGTGCAAATCGGTTCCGTCGAAAAACACTTTGAGACCGATGAGGTGTTTGTCCTCTTGAGCGGGCAGGGTGTACTTTTTCTTGGCTCCGGCGAAGGGGAAGTGAATGAATTGATCTCTCTGGTGATGCAGCCCTGCCGGCTTTATAACGTCAAAAAAGGAACCTGGCACACGATCGTGCTCAGCCGTGATGCCACCATCCTGCTGGTGGAAAACAGGGATACCCGCAACGAGAACTCCGCCTTTTGCAGCCTGAACTTCGTGCACCGGCAATGCATCCAGGCCGTCGCCCGGGAAGAAATGCCTGATTGGTGGTCTTGATCGGGAGAGGATCCTGCTTGGGGGAGATTTCAAGGATCAGGATTTTGCCAAGCCCACGGGGATGTCACAAGGATGGGGCGGAAAGAGAAAACCAGCAGGCTCTTGTTGGCTGGGTGACCAAACAAGAATAGTACGATAGTGAGGTGCCTTTATGCAATACGGATATTTTGATGATGATGCCAAAGAATACGTAATCACCCGGCCGGATACGCCTCAATCCTGGAGCAATTACTTGGGTTCGACCGAGTATGGAGCGATCATTACCAACAATGCCGGCGGCTATGGCTTCTATAAATCTGGTGCCAAGGGGCGCTTTTTGCGGCTGCGCTTCAACAGCGTCCCGATGGATCAGCCCGGGCGCTATTTTTACCTGCGTGACCGTGAAAACGGGGACTTCTGGTCAGCCTCCTGGCAGCCGGTGGGCAAACCGCTGGATGCTTACCAGTCCACCTGTAGGCATGGAACCGCCTACACGGTCATCACTTCCCGCTATGCTAACATTGAGAGCGAGAGCACCTATTTTGTGCCCCTGGGTCAGTCTTTTGAATATTGGCGCCTGAAGGTCACCAACCAGACCGAACGGGAAAGGTCCCTCTCAATCTTCAGCTACTGCGAATTTGCCAACCAGTGGGACACCTTTCAGGATCAGGTGAACCTGCAGTATTCGCTCTTCATCATCAAAGGGGAAATGACAGGAGACAATCTACTGCGCGTAGTTTATCATGACAACTTGAACCAGGCTGCGGGCGTTGAAAACCCGGGTGACGCGGCGGGTCACGTTTGGATGGGGCTGGTGGGGGGCAGCCTGGATGGGTTTGATACCAGCCGGGAAGCCTTTTTGGGCACCTATGGCAGCTACCAGAACCCGCTTGCGCTGCAGGAGGGCACCTGTAGCAACAGCCAGACCTATGGGGATAATGCCTGCGGCACGCTGCAGAGCAATTTGACCCTGGCACCCGGGGAGAGCCACGAACTGCTGATCTTGTTGGGGATTGGTGAGACGCGCCGGGCGGGTAAGGGCATTATGCAGGAATTTGGCAGCCTGGAAAGGGCTGAGTTTGAATTACAGAAGCTGAAGGGGGAGTGGCATGCCAAACTGGAGAGTCTGATCGTCAAGACACCCGATGAGGCCTTCAACCATACCGTGAACGTGTGGGGACCTTACAATGCGTTGATTGCTTATGCCTGGTCGCGCTCAGCCAGCCTGGTCTATAATGGCGAACGCGACGGTCTGGGCTTTCGGGATTCAGTTCAAGACGTTTTGGGGGTTATCTCTGCCATTCCCGAAGAGGCGGGCAGGCGTCTGGAATTGATGTTAACCGGTCAGCTCTCTAATGGGGGCGCCCTACCGATCGTCCAGCCTTTTGATCATCATCCCGGGCAGGAGCCGTTGCCACCCGAGAGCGAACTGCGCTCGGACGATTGTCTGTGGTTCTTTAACGCCGTGCCGGCTTACGCCAACGAGGTGGGCGACCTGGGCTTCTACAGCAAGTTGCTGCCCTACGCTGACCATGGGCAGGATAGCGTGTTTGGGCACCTCAAGCGGGCATTACAGTTCAACCTGTCGCGTTTGGGCGCGCACGGGCTGCCCT
>JBAQMM010000158.1:0-2129 GCA_049302815.1 Anaerolineaceae bacterium
GGTGTGCCCTTGCCGCACCGGATGGCGAGTGGTCTCGCCACTTCCTGCTTGAGGGCGACCGCATAGGCAACAAGGAGGCCTTGGCGCAAAAGGCGCTGGAAATGCTGCTGGAATACCTGGAAAGCCAAGGCCAGGCCACGGACAAAGAAGACAAGGGTTAGGCACCAGGCAGCATCCAGCCAACCGGCAAGTTTTGGCTGGTCGACTGAGGTAAGTTGGGCAAGGTTTTTTGGATATGCCCGCGTTTGTTAATAAACGGGTGCCCCGTTTTGAAGCACAGGCTGGGATATATAGGGATAATGCATGAGCAGCGCTACGGCATGATTCCCTGAAAGCCTACCCAGAATCCCGGCATTGCCACAGGGCGGGACGGATTACCAGCACAAAGAGACAGGTTGATCCATACTTAGCAAGCGCGAGGAGTTTATGCCTATTGGACAGAATTTGCGGAGGTCTTTTAAACTGATCCATGAGTTCCACAGCAGCAATCCCACCTGAAAATGTTTCACCAGAATCCGGTCCGACCCAGGGGTTTGTCCGCCCCCACCGGGATGAGACCATGGTTCACATTCCCGTCTTCATGCCCTTTTTCTGGCTGGGCTGCGCGGTGCTTGGCGGGGCAGTCTGTGCCGATTGGCTCAAGCTGCCCTGGACTTACTGGGCGATCTTGCTGGGAGCATCGGTTGGGTTATGGATTCTGCAAACCAGGCGAGCCTCACGCCTGCAGACCCAGCGAAGGCTTCCTCCTGCCGTGACCGTGGCTTGTTTCTGCCTGGCAGCGTTGCTTTACCAGGTCTCTCTGCCAGGAGATGCTCCCACGCAGGTGCGCTTTTACAACGATAGAGGCGCTGTGGAAATTATCGGATGGGTGACGGCACCGCCAGACCAGCAGGATGACACTATCAATCTATTCGTGCGCGTGGAATCGCTGGTACCGCTCAGTTCTGATCCCGTGTCGGCGGAGCCGGACCAGGTACGCGGGAAAATTCTGCTGCAGGTTCCCTTGGGGAGCACTTACCACTATGGCGACCGGCTCTCCATTCGCGGTGAACTCTCCACTCCGCCCGAGGGTTCCTCATTTTCCTATCGCGCTTATCTTGTCCACCAGGGTGTTTACTCCCTCAGCCAGTTTTCGAGCGTGCGGTTGCTCGCATCTGATCAGGGCAATCCTCTGCTGGCTGCCATCTACCACCTGCGCGATCACTCCCTCTCGGCTGTAAAGGACATCTTCCCGGAGCCGGAGAGCGCGCTTCTGCGGGGGATTTTGCTCGGTGATGAGAGCGGCATTTCCAGGGAGCTCCAGCGCGCCTATTCCGTGACCGGCACGGCGCATATCATCGCCATTTCCGGTTTCAATATGGCTCTTTTGGCAGGTCTGGTCACGCGCCTGTTCACCAAAAAATTGGGAATTGGGAAGGGTGGACTGCTGGCTATCGTGACACTGGTGATTTACACCGTGCTGGTGGGAGCGTCCGCTTCAGTGGTACGGGCAGCTATCATGGGCTGCTATGCCATCCTCGGCTCCTCCATCCGCCGGCGCGGCAACATCTTGAACAGCCTGGGGTTGTGCGTCTTTCTGATGGTGCTGATAAACCCACATCTGCCCTGGGATATCGGCTTTCAACTTTCCGTCATGGCTACCCTGGGTTTGGGGTTGTATGCCGGTCCCATGCAGGCACGCCTGGGAAAGCACCTGCAAGACCGGCACGGCGAAGCAGCAGCAGCCCGCTGGGGTGGTCCGATCAGCGAATACTTTTTAGTGACCCTGGCAGCCCAGGTGCTGGTGCTACCTCTGATTGTCTATCACTTTCGTGAAGTTTCTCCACTCTTTTTGATCGCCAATCCGCTGATCCTGCCCGCCCAACCCCTGGTAATGATCCTGGGACTGCTCGCGATGACCGGGGGGCTGCTTACCATAGGGCTTGGAAAGTTGCTTGCCTGGCTCGCCTGGCCATTCGCGGCTTATACCAACCGGGTGGTGGTACTCCTGGCTGGGCTGGCTCCTGCCGGATGGCAACTTCCTCACATCAGTTTCTTTTGGGTTTTTCTCTATTACCTGTTATTTTTCCAGCTCACTCTGCCGCGCAAACCAAAGCCATCGGGCAAGGCCGCGCTGCGCCCGGCCTCAC
>JBAQMM010000159.1:0-1520 GCA_049302815.1 Anaerolineaceae bacterium
GGATTACGATGGCATGCTCCAGATCGCGCGGGACCAGGTGGAGACCGGCGCGCATGGATTGGACGTGAGTGTGGCGCTGACCGAACGGAGTGATGAAGCACAGCAGATGACCAGGCTGGTCAAACGGCTCTCACTGGAAGTGCCAGTGCCCTTGATCGTTGATACCACCGAACCGGATGTTGTGGATGCGGCGCTGCAAACAGCCCCAGGGCGCTGCCTGATCAACTCCACCAACCTTGAGGCGGGTGAAGCCAAACCGCGCAGGATTTTCGCGCTGGCAAAAAAGTATAGCGCGGCGGTGTTGGCGCTCACCATTGATGAACAAGGTATGGCAAAAACCGCAGAACGCAAACTGGAAGTGGCACAACGCTTATATCAACTGGCAGTTGGAGAGTTTAACTTGCGGCCGGAAGACCTGGTCTTCGACGACCTGACCTTTACCTTGGCGACCGGAGAAGAGATTTACCGCAACTCTGCCATCGAAACGCTCAACGGACTGACCCTGATCAAGCAGGCGCTGCCAGGTGTGCATACCTCATTGGGTGTGAGCAATGTGTCTTTTGGGCTTTCGCCCGCCTCCCGCAAGGTGGTCAACAGCGTTTTCCTGTATCATGCCGTTAAAGCCGGCTTGGATATGGCGATCGTGAACCCGGCTCAAATCAAGCCCTATGCTGAAATCCCGGCACAGGAGCGCGAACTGGCTGAGGCGTTGATTTTCAACAGGCACGAAAACGCGCTGGCAGATTTGGTCGCCTATTTTGATGCCAACCCGGAAGCCGCCGCGGAAGCAACGGAGAAAGCCTCTCCGTTTGAGGGGCTGGATGCAAGCGGACGGCTCAAGCTGCGCATTCTCAGGCGGCAAAAAACCGGCGTCGAGGAAGATATCGATGCCATCCTGGCAGAAAACCCGGACGTCCCCAAGAGCAAAACCGCCATTGCCATTCTGAACGAGGTGCTGCTGCCCGCCATGAAAGAGGTTGGCGACAAATTTGGTTCCGGTGAACTGATCCTGCCGTTTGTGCTGCAGTCGGCTGAGGTGATGAAGAAGGCAGTGGCACATCTTGAAGGCTTCATGGAAAAAAAGGAAGGCAGCACCAAGGGCAAACTTGTGCTGGCGACCGTGTACGGGGATGTGCATGACATCGGCAAAAACCTGGTCAAGACCATTCTCTCGAACAACGGCTACGAGGTGGTGGATTTAGGCAAACAGGTGCCGGCGGAGACCATCATCCAGGCTGCCATTGACGAAAAGGCGACTGCGATTGGTCTGAGCGCGCTGCTGGTTTCCACCAGCAAGCAGATGCCCCTGATTGTCAACGAATTGCAGCGCCGCAAGTTGAATTTTCCGGTCTTGATCGGCGGAGCCGCCATCAACCCGCATTTTGGCTGGCGCATCCTGCGGGGTGAGGATGGCAGTACCTATGAGCCAGGTGTGTTTTACTGCAAGGACGCTTTTGATGGGCTGGCAGTGATGGACGCGCTCGCGGATCCGGCGCGCTACCAGGCCCTCTGGGCAGACA
>JBAQMM010000160.1:0-2550 GCA_049302815.1 Anaerolineaceae bacterium
CCACTCGAAGACCCACCCAAACCGAGGAGCCACCAGATGGCAGACACACGCCCACCCAGGCAGTCCCTTACCCGATCGAGACGCCCAAGTCGCTTGTGCCAACCCCCACACCGGAGCCGTACCCCTAATCAACCAGGAGGGTTGTCCTAACAAAGGTCTCTTTGAAAGAATAAAGCGAATGATTCACCTGACACTTCCAGGGGCAACCTGAGTTCTCCGGGGATCAAAACAAGGTCTGAAATGATTGAACGGTCTGAATTGAGGGTCAGAAGAGTGTTTCGGTCAGTTTGATACACAGTTGGTCAATTTAGTGGTATGATATATATCAGAGGGGTGAAATAATTGATTTTGTGCTCAATTTTTTCAGAGGAGGAGGAAGAGCATGAATAACAGGCTACATATTCTGTTTTTGTCCATCAAAATAGTGCTGGGTCTGGTCTTGGTACTGCTCTTATTGGGAAGGTCGGCTCCTGTCCAGGCTGATTTTGTTAATAGCATGGCAGGAATGAACGGATCTATTGATCCCTATTCAGAGCAAGGAACCGACTACCAATACATTAGCGCAGAGGGTATATTAACTTATTATGATAGAAATGATGCATTAGTATTTGGTCGCAACACAACAGTGTATCTATTTGACGAAGATAATAATAGCGATGATGATCTCCTGGCAACAACTATTGCCAATGAATACGGATATTTTCGATTTGATTGGATACCTAATTATGATCTCGATGAATATTACTTTCCATCAGATCCGCGCTTGGATTTGTATGCAGTATATTATTCTCAGGATCTAGAGATCCAACAGATGGTAACCAATTTTAATGTTGAACCCTATTCCTGGCAGAGTGAGACCGTTTATGACGTATCCGACAATTCAACAGCCGATCTAAGCATGACGATCCCTTTCTTTGAGGAAACAGAATCTGCCATGTGGATTTACGAAGACTTGCTTCGGGCTTATGAGTATATGTTCAATAATGGCATTGATCCGGGAGGTGTCACCGCTTTTTGGGAATACAGTCAGGAGGTTCATCTTCCATGTTTGGGTTCATGTTTTTATGGAGATCCGAACTATTGGTACGTCTTCATTGCACACCGCCATACTTACTCTTCTGACTATGTAGTCCACGAAGTGGCACACAATTATTTGTGGAATCAGACTGGTTATTGGTTGTATTGGGATGCTGGCTGCTTTCATCACGAGGTCTTTACTGAGGAAGATGAAGTATGCGCCTGGTACGAAGGCTGGGCAGATTTCATACCACTGATCGTCAATGGAGATACATGCTATGACAGTGACAATATAATTTGCAGTGGCTATGATATTGAAGATCATGGTTACTATGATTCTTCTGAGTATGACCGAGGCGATAGGGTTGAGGGACGTGTTGCTGGGATGCTGTATGATCTCTTTGATAACGAAAATGAGGACTTTGATAGCACAACGTTTGGCTTAATTCCGATCACAGAGGTGGTCTTCCAGGAACCGCTCGAGCAGACTTCCTTATACTATTGGGGAAACTGGCAAGATGCCGGGCACAATAAGCACAACTCTGTTCAAACGTTCTACCAAAACACAATTGACTATGACTATCCCCCTATATTTAATCCTGATCTGCCGGATCGCTCAGTATTACTGAACCATGGCTGGAGTAATGCAATAGATCTTTGGGAATACTCAGCTGATGCGGAAAGTGATGACTGGGAATTGAATTGGCAGATGATCAATTCCAGCAATCCAGGATGCGGGGTCAGTATTGATGCGGAAGATTACGTGAATATTTTTCCACAAGCAGGATTCCTGGGTTCTTGTGATATTACCATTCAGGTGTCGGACAGCCTCAAGACTACTGAAGACACATTCCGAGTGACCGTCCTTCCGATACAGGCGCGTGTTTATCTTCCATTGATCACGTTTTCTGGAAATTAAAAAACAAGGAGGCAGGAATGAAAAACTTTTTTCTGGCGTCGCTTTTACTCGTACTGATATTTTTATCCGGTTGTTCGCAACACACTTATGAGTGCCATAATGGCGTTTGCATTAAGGCAGAAGTTGTTGAGCCCATTATCCTGGAGGAACCCATTGCCCTAAAAATTACGGTGGAAACTGATGAAGCCGTCCAGGGTTTGGATGTGAACCTATACTATGACTTTGCCACTCTGCTGCTTGAAGAGACAAAAGTAGAACAGGGCTGGCAGGTGAGCAGGCATGAGAATAATGTCATCATCTGGACTGGGGATACTGCCGCGCATGAACCGGCTGTCTTTCAGACAAAAATTGTTCTGCCGTCTGTGGATGAAGGAGGGGTGATAACGATCCGGGCAAGTGCATATACAGAACTTACTGGTGAGGCCGTCGATATGTTTGGAATTTATTTCACCAACAAGGAAGGCGAGGTTTACTATCTGGGCACGCCACTGCCGATCACACGAACCTCAAATTATCCCACCCCGGACCCGCTGACAACCTTGACCACCACGCTCTGGCCTACCTCCGCCACGGAGACAATTATTCCAACGCCCCCGCCAGCAGCGACTCAGCAG
>JBAQMM010000161.1:0-7598 GCA_049302815.1 Anaerolineaceae bacterium
GGTGTTGAAAAACGAATTCAGAATTGACCATACCGGGAAAATGTGATTCAATAGGAGGGAATCAACCCATGGAGGAAGACAAGAAGGAACGCGAGCGGTTTGTTGAGACAGGGGAACACTCCTTCTATGGAGAATACCTCTATGATCAGATCGTGCCGCAGGAACATTATTTGCGGAAGCTACAGCAGATAATTGAGTGGAAGCGGTTCACGCAGCCTTCATTGGCTCGCCGTTTTGTGGTCGTGTGGGAGACCAAACATGTCAGGCACACGAACAGAGAAGGGGGATGCACTCAACTGCCACACAGGCTTCACACTCCGGAGACTGGCGCGAACTGTGACGAAAAGCAGTACATGACCTCTGGAACTTCGAGCCTGCTGGGATGAGGCATTCCTGAAAATCTGCTCAAAGAAATTTAAAAAACTTGCGACACGCAATTTGTGGTATACTACGCCTCTTGGTTGAATAAAATGAATTTTCAACTGGCCAGGGTCATCCCTGGTTTTATTTTGTAAAGAAACCGCTCTTGATCATTTGATGGTGTAACCGCAATGCGGGGCAAGGGAGCGGGCACGGATAGGACTCTTCATCCGCGCAAAGAGCGAACGCCATTTAAGGATATTTTTGTGAATTTTAATACTTTTTCTTTTCACCCGCAGATCATGGGCGGGATTTCAACGGCTGGGTACAGTTCTCCCACCCCCATCCAAACCCAAACCATCCCTGCCATACTCAGTGGATCAGACGTCCTGGGTCTGGCGCAAACCGGTACAGGCAAAACAGCAGCTTTTGTACTGCCCATTTTGCAGCGCCTGATGATAGGTCCGCGCGGTAAATTGCGCGCCCTGATACTTTCCCCTACCCGTGAACTGGCGGAACAGACCCATGTAGCCATCACCCAACTTGGTCGTCAGACCGGTCTGCGCAGCCTGACTGTTTATGGCGGTGTGAACGCCAAACCACAAATCAGAGCACTCAGCGAAGGTGTGGATATTGTGGTTGCCTGCCCGGGTCGCCTGCTGGACCTGAAAAATCAGCATGCCATCAACCTGAGTCATGTCGAGGTCCTGGTGCTGGATGAAGCGGATCACATGTTTGATATGGGCTTTTTGCCCTCCATTCGTCGGATCATTGAGGCTCTGCCTGTAAAACGCCAGACCCTGTTATTTTCTGCCACCATGCCTGACGAAATCCGCAGCCTGGCAACAAAAATTTTGCATAACCCGGTAACAGTCGAAATCGGTATTACCATCCCGATCGATACCATCAGCCATGCCATTTATCTGGTGGAACCAGAGCGCAAACTGGACCTGCTGCTGCATCTGCTGCGGGATACCGGTAAAGGTCAAGTGTTGGTCTTTGCCCGCACCAAACACCGTACTAAAAAGCTGGCCTTCCAGCTGATCGAGGCAGGAGTTTCAACCACCTCCCTGCAGGGAAACCTTTCCCAGCCGCAGCGTGAGGCTGCCATGAATGCCTTCCGCCAGGGAAAAGTGAAAGTTCTGGTGGCTACCGATATCGCTGCCCGCGGTATCGATGTCTCGCAAATCACCCACGTGATCAACTATGATATGCCTGACACCGCCGATGCCTACACCCACCGCACTGGTCGTACCGGCCGCATGGAGCATTTGGGAACGGCTCTTTCTTTGGTAACACTGGAGGATCTGCCGATGGTGCGTACGATTGAACGCCTGATGGGGCAGAGCTTGGAACGTCGTAAGGTGAGCGGATTCGAAGTCAATCTGAACAGAGCCAGCCAGCCGACCATCATTGCCAGGCAGCCGGCAATGGTCAAGCAGACCGCTCAGGATAAGGTGGAAGCCCCACGTCCCAGAACGTATAACAAAAACCGTTTTCATTCCTACGCCGGCAACCGTTAGAAAGACCACAGCCGCCCATCTGTCAGATGGGTGGCTCTTTTATAAATTCAGCAGCATTATTTGGAAAATCGCCAGATTTATCGAAACACTGAAGACAGACTGCAACGGCATGGCACGAAGTTCCAACTCCTTTCTGGAGTTACACCTTTACACAATATTTTCACGGGTGTGGGTTGAGAATGGGGTAAACCCCATGAGACCTTCATCTCCGCCCTAAACCCGACAAAACAGCATCCATCCATAACTCCACGAGGTTGGTTGGAACTTCGCCAGGGTTCAACCACAGTCTCTTCTTCCATGAAAGTATCTTGGACTCCCAACGGCAACCCGAAAATTATTGCCGGCAATATCACCATTGCTTCTTCCTTCGCGCACTCACAGTGTCAGCGCAAGATGCAGTTGCCTGGCAGCACGCTAAAATGCGCCCCCCCAGCGGCGGAAAAGCTTACTGGTCCCACCACTTGGAAAGCCGCCCATCCGAACGCTGCGGCTGATCCTTATAATGAGAAACATCATTGAAGAGCATCAGGCGCGCCCGCACAGTGTCCTTGAAATCCAGCACGTTCAAACAAGCAGGTGATTGGTCCAGTCGGTCGCGGTAGCCGCGGGCGTCAAAGCCGAGCAGGATGCTGATCAGCAGACGGATGGTGGCTTTGTGCGAAACCACCAGCACATTCTCCCCGCGATGGTGGATAATGATCTCCCGGATGACCGGCAACGACCTGGCAATCACCTGGACGCCACTCTCTCCCTCCAGCGGTGCAAAGGTGAAAGGATCCTCTTCCCAGGCGGTATATTCATCGGGATAGCTCTGCTCGACTTCCGAACGCAGCAGCCCCTCCCAGTGGCCGTGCCCAATCTCGCGCAGACCGTCCCGCTGCCCCACCTGCAGATGGTGGGGTTTGGCAAGGATGCTGGCGGTGTGCATAGTACGCACCATCGGGCTGCTGTAGACCGCCGTGATCCTGTCATCGGATAGCCTTTCCGCCAGCCGTTCCGCCTGAAAAACCCCAATATCAGAAAGATCCGGGTCAATCGCGCCGGCAAAGCGATCCTCGGCGCTGAGTTGGGTGGAGCCGTGACGTACCAAAAACAATCGGGTGATATTCTTTTCTGTCATGCGTCCTCCGGAACGGATATTGATTGGCATGCCAATTATAACCATGATGGCTGCCTTCAAACCGGATATTCCCTGGACCTGGCGGGTATCTGCCGGAACGAATGCCAATATTCTATAAAATGCGTTTTCACCTCTTACTATTTTTTATCAACACGTTTATAATTTTGCTTTATATACCAGGTTAATTTAAGTCAATCGTTCAGATACTTTTTCTTCGGTTCGCACTGAATTGGAAGGGCAGAAAGTTACTTGTTTCTTGTGGGAACCAGCCCGTAATTACCCAAATGTCCAGACCATTGTAGAGGTGAATATGACTCCCATTTTAGAAGTTCAAAATTTGGTAAAAAAATATGGTAACAACATCGCGGTCAACGGCATCTCGTTCACCATTGAAGAGGGCGAGATCTTCAGCTTGCTGGGACCCAATGGGGCCGGTAAAACCACCACCATTTCCGTTCTTTCTACCCTCTTCACTCCCACCAGCGGCGATGCCATTCTGTGCGGACATTCGGTTACGCACGAGCCCATGGCGGTCAAACGCTGCATCGGGATTGTCCCCCAGGAACTGGCACTCTATGAAGACTTGACCACCCTGGAAAACCTAAATTTCTGGGGGCAGATGTATGGTCTATCGGGAAAGCAGTTAGTCGTACGCGTTAATGAAGTGCTGGAACAGATCGGCCTGAAAGACCGCGCCAAAGAACACATTAAGACCTACTCAGGCGGCATGAAACGGCGGGTAAACATCGGGGTTGGGCTGCTGCATAAACCCAGATTATTGTTCATGGATGAACCCACCGTTGGGATTGACCCACAGTCGCGCCGGGCCATTCTGGATTCAGTCAAGGAACTCAACCGCCAGGGCATGACCATCCTGTACACCACCCATTACATGGAAGAAGCCCAGGAGCTTTCTGATCGGGTGGGCATTATCGACCACGGCGAGTTGATCGCCCTCGGCACCCAGGCGGAATTGACCCGCCAGGTTGACGGGACCGATACCCTTGTACTGCACCTGGGGGAAAATGAAGACCCCCAGCCCCTGGTGAATCGCCTGCAAACGCTTGAAGGCGTGCGTAGAGCTGACGCAACCGATCATGAGATTTCCATCGTTACCCCCTCCGCGGAAGAGTTGATCGCACCAGCTGTGTCCTGTGCCAATGAGATCGGAGTGAAAATCCACTCAATCGACATCCGCGAGCCCAACCTTGAGGCAGTGTTCCTGCACCTGACCGGTCGGGCACTGAGAGATTGAGGCTATACCTATGCGCAAACTTTTTCTGATCGCGTGGAAAGACCTGACCTTGATTTTCCGGGACCGTTCGGCCTTGGTGCTGATGCTGATGGCACCTTTCTTACTCACCGTTGGCATGGGCTTCATCACCGGGCGCTTCTCTGGTTCAACCAGCACCGGCGTCACCGACATCCCGCTGGCAATTGTCAACCAGGATGACGGCGAACTGGGTCAGGCTTTAGTAAACCTGTTCCAATCCCCGGATGTGGACACCCTGGTAGAAACCACCCTGATCTCCGACCCACTGGATGCCAGGGCTCAGGTGGATGAAGACGCTTTTGTGGCCGCCCTGGTCATCCCACCTGGGTTCACCGCTTCCATCATTCCACCAGAAGGTGCCAACAGCCCAGCCAAGACCGTCCAGATCGAGTTTTACGCCAATCCCACACAACCCACCAACACCGGGATCCTGCGCACCATCCTGGACCAGTTCATCAGCCAGGTGGAGGTTGGCCGCATTGGTGTCCAAGTGGCGGTCACACAACTGCTCCAAGGTGGTTACATTACCCCAGACCAGGCGGCAACGGTAGGCAACGCCGTCGGAGCAAAGCAGGCTCAAAATGCCACATCATCTGCCATCCAGGTGAACAACGTGACCGCCAGCGGGGAACCGGTGAAGTTTGATTCCCTGTCCTACATGGCTCCGGGCATGGCTCTGATGTTCCTGATGTTCACCGTGACCTACGGCGGACGTTCACTCCTGACCGAAAACCGGCAGGGGACGCTTCCGCGCATGCTGGTCTCACCTACCACCTCCGGGCAGATACTGGGTGGCAAGGTCTTCGGTATCTTTCTAACGGGGGTGGCTCAACTGCTCATCCTTATCGGGGGCACGTCGCTGCTGTTCAACTTGAAATGGGGCGACCCACTGGCGGTTTTGCTGCTGGTGCTCGCTGCCGCGTTTGGAGCGACCGGTTGGGGAATGATCATCGCCGCTTTCCTAAAAACCCCCGGGCAGATCAGCTCGGTCGGGTCTGCGGTGATGCTTATGTTCGGTATTTTGGGCGGCAGCTTCGTTGATATCAGTATGCTGCCAGATTGGGTGGGAACAGTAAGCAAGATCACCCCCAATGCCTGGGGTTTGGACGGGTTTATCACCCTGGCGGCGGGAGGAACCTTAAAAAATATTCTCACACCGATTCTGGCATTGCTGATTATGGGAGCGCTGCTTTTTGCCATTGCCTCCATAGGGATGCACCAACGTGGGTTGGACAGAAAGTGAGAGGGTGGTCATGAAAAAGATATTTGCCATTGCCCTTAAAGATACGCTTATCCGCTTCACCAGCCCGGCGGAGTGGCTGTTCTTCCTCATCCTTCCGATCTTTTTCACCCTCATAATCGGAGGAGGGACAGGCGGGCGCACGGATAACCGCGTCCAGTTGTATGTGGTGGACGAAGCCGGCACCCCCCTTTCCGCTGCATTGCTGGAAACCCTCGAAGCCTCCACGGCTGTACAGCCTGTCTTGAAAACCAGGGACAACGCGCTTTCCGACCTGGATGAACGCAAGGTGTCCGCGGTGTTAATCCTGCCGGAGGGTTTTGAGTGGGACGCCCTGGAAACGGGTTCGGTGGAACTTGAATTACGCCAGCTGCCCAACAGCACCAATGTCCTGGTGGCACAGCAAGGGGTCCAGGCAGCCATCAGTCGGGTGGGCAGCACGGTGGAGATCGCCAAAGCCAGCGTGGAACAGGCTGAAGCCCTGCGCCCGTTTGCGACCAGCGGGGACCGCCAGGCTTACTTTGACCGGGCACTCGCTGAAGCCCAGACCCAAATGGATGCCGCCCCGCAGCGGGTGCTTGAAACAAGAGGAAATACCCCCGATCAAATTGAATATGACCCGCGCACCAACAGCTCGATCGGGCAGATGATCACCTGGGTGTTCATCCCGCTGATCGGGCTCTCTGCCATGCTGGCGTACGAGCGGCAGATCGGCACCCTGCGCCGGATCCTCACCACCCCCACCAGCCGAACCACCTACCTGGCTGGCACAGTCATCGGGCAGGTGGTGATTGCGTTGGTACAAATGCTCATCCTGGTCTTGTTTGGTGTGTATGTCATGCACATCCAGTGGGGTGACTCACCCCTGGCGATTGGCATGATGCTGATCTCTTCGACCCTGGCAGCGGCTGCCCTGGGCACTATGCTGGGCACGATGGTAAAGACCGAAGCCCAAGCCAATGGGCTGAGCATCATGGTCGGCATGGTCATGGCAATGATGGGCGGCTGCTGGTACCCGATTGAGCTATTCCCGCTGTTCATCCGCACTGCCGTGAAGATTTTTCCAACCACCTGGGCGATGCAGGGTATGCTCGATATCGCCCTGCGCGGTCAGGGCGCCTCAGGTGTACTGCCGGAAACGCTGGTGCTGTGCGGCTTTGCCTTGGTATTCTTTTCGATCGGCGTGTGGCGGTTCAAATACGAGTAGTTCCCTTTGTGAGGAGAGACCTTCGACTCCGCGCCGGTCTCCTGACTGCGCAGCCTCCCGATGGGACCGCGCGCGAACAATGGCTTTTCGCTCGTGCCGGTGTCCTAAGTGCGAACTAAGCCTGGATAAAAGGATGTATCGCCACGCTTCGATCCTTACAGGGCACTACACAGCCGCGATGACAAAAAAATGTTGTCACTAGTAGGATCATGGGGAGAGTCAAGAAAGCGTTCAAAAAAGATTAATAGGAAAGGGCAGAGAATGACAGAAAATGGAGTATACGTAGGAATCCAAGGTTTACATGACCCTGGCGGGTTATACCTCCTTTACCTGCTCGTCTGTTCATGTTAAACTTTGCTGCACTGATAACCATTAAACCCAAGAAGCGAGAGTTACCATGACTGAAGCACATGAGAACAATTCAAAGCGTTATATCATTATCGGCGCTGGGATCGCCGGCGTAAGTGCTGCAGAAGCCATCCACCAATCCGACCCTGATGCCGAAATCACCCTGATATCCAATGAAAACGTCCCTCCTTACTTCCGCATGAACCTCACCCGCTACCTGGCGGGTGAACTGGACGCCAGCAAGCTGGTTCTTCACAGCCCGGATTGGTACCCTCAAAACCACATAAACCTCTTGTTGAACACCACAGCGACAGGCCTGCTCCTTGAAGAAAAGCAGGTGATTCTCTCAGACGGGAGCGCCGTTCCCTACGATACGCTGATCCTCACGACAGGAGCCGCCCCATTCGTTCCGCCTTTCCCCGGCACTGGGCTGAAAGGCGTGCAGACCCTGCGCACCCTCCACGATGCCAATACCATCCTGAAAGCCTGCCACCAGCCTATCCACGTGGTCTGCATCGGCGGCGGGC
>JBAQMM010000162.1:0-9827 GCA_049302815.1 Anaerolineaceae bacterium
GCTTGATGCTGCCCGTGCTCGAAGATAGCGGCCTGGCGCAGCGGGCCGCAGAAGGGCATCTCTCCACATCCGATCTGCTTTTGTTCTCGTCCGTCTGCGGCACCGGTCTGGATGTGGTGCCCCTGCCTGGGAACACCAGCGCTGAGGAGATTTACCCCGTTCTGCTGGACCTGGCTGCCCTGGCTCTGCGCCTGCAGAAACCGCTTACCGCGCGGCTTATGCCCATACCTGGGAAGCAGGCGGGTGATCTGACCAACTTCAATTTCGAATATTTCGCCAACAGCCGCGTTTTGGGGCTGCATTCTTCAGCGCTTTCCGGCCTTTTGAATGGTGCCGAGGCGGTAGAAATTCACCCCAGGGTAAACAAAAATATATAGTTTTGGGGCGTACATAATACGCAATGGGGGTTAGCGCACCTGTTTGAAGTTGACGATGACCAGGTTCTCCAGGCAAGACCCGGAAATCGAGAGATAGGTGCGCGAGGAGAGTGGTTCTCCCAATTCATCTTCAAGTTGGATAAAAATGTCCTCTTCCTCTATTTGCTTGTTGGAAAGCACGAATTCAAAGCCGGACTCTCCGTAGAGGGTTACTGAACCGGATTCAGAGGTGAAATCCACAATATCCCCACCGTAGGTGCCACCCAGCCTGATGGTTAACCCTCTGACCGCCGCCTCTTGCAAATCCCAGACTTGCCCGCCAATGAACAGGTACTCCTCACAGTCATATTGGGGGTGCAGGAGCGTGTTGGGAAAGGCTTCGGGCGTTCCGCGCATGATGTAGGGCAGCGGTTTCTCGGTCGGGGTGGAGGTGGATGTTTTAGTGACAGTGGGTGTGGGGGTCAGGGTGCTGCTCGGCTTGGGGGTTGGTGTCGGGCTGGGTTTGTTCGTTGGTGTCGCAGTCCATGTGGTTGTTTGTTCAGTCTGATTGGTTTGCCGGGTGGCCGCATCGGGCGTCTGGGTGACGGTTGATTTTTGTCCGGATGGTAGGGGAATCACTCCGTTTGCGATTAATAACACCACCAGTATTGCTGCCATGATCACAATCGCCAAGGTAATGCCAAAACACGAAGACCTTTTGCGTCTTGCCATGCTTGGGATGGACTGGGGGAAATCACCCCGCTCTTTGCGCCGAACCGCGTAAACTGGCTTTTGATTTCTCACGGAAGGGTGGTTTCAATAGTTGCCTGACCGCGTTGTTCCACCAGCCATTGTGCCAGGTTTTGGGACTGCAGGCTGATTTTCGCATCAGTGGTTAGGGGATGAGCATCTTCATGCTCCATCACTAAAATGATGTGATAGCCAATGTCACTTTGAATGATTTCGGAATATTGTCCCACCGCAAGGGAAAAGGCTGCCTCTTCGATTTGAGGATACAGCAGATAACCGCGCGGGAACCAGCCTAATTCGCCGCCGGTTTCAGGGCTGAACTCCCATGCCAGGTCGTCAAAACTGGTTCCTGATTTTAGGCTGCTTAAGGCACGTTGCGCCCCGGCGTCGGTTTGGGCAAAGATCTGGCGGGCACGCACCTGTTCGACCTCATTCGGTACGGAGGCTATAATCTGGTCGCGCTGCCAGGCTGCCTCAGTAGAAAGCTTAAGCGTATAGCGGAATTCAGCGTCATTGTAGAAGTTGCTTTCCATCCAGTTGGTCAGTGAACCGCCTGAGCCAAGCTGCTCCACTAAGCTGGCGATGCGTTCCTCCAGGATTTCGTCTGTGACTGTGTACCCATTCTGCCGGGCTGCCTGCGCCAGCAACATTTGGTCGATCAGGTAATCCAGCACGGTCTGATTCATTTCCGCCTCTGCTGGTAATGCTTCGCCTTCCGCGAAGGAGGCTTTGTAGCGCTTGACCTCATTCTCAAAATAGGTCAGCGGAATAACTTCGCCATTGATCACCGCAGCCGCCGGTACGGGTGCCACCGTTGGGGTCGGAACTTGTGTTTCCGTCACTGCCACAACTGCCGGTAATTGGGTAACAGTAGGCTCATCGAGAGGTGTCTCCCCCGACTGGCATGCTGCAAAAAGTAAAATCCCGCAGATCAACGTGAAAACGGCCTTGCACCAAGAAGAACTATGTGTCATCATAGGCTCTATTATACCTAACAACCCCCACGCGGTTGGTGATTAATGATCGAGTAGAGGGCGGAGACTAACCGCCCCCTCTCACACCACCGGACATGCGGGGTCGCATCCGGCGGTTCATCAAGAAATACATAGTTCTAGATACCGACCCTCAATACTCTTCAGCCCTAAGTTGCGAAAATAATGGTTGCTTAGGGCTTCGTTTATCACAGGTGAGGTGGACATATGCCAGGGACTTGTTCCTCCTGCCCCTTCTTGTGCCCGCCACTTCGGAACTCCCAATCTCATCAACTCTCGGTAACGGGTGGTTCCTCTCTTCCATCGTTTCCAGATCATCTGTCTCAGCCTTCGTCGAATCCACCCGTCCAGTTTCTCATAAACACTCGGCGTATTCGCCTGCCGGTAGTATCCTATCCAGCCTACTATGTAGGTATTTATTTCTTGGATAATCTCTTCCAGCTTGCCCGACCGGGTACGCTTGGTCAAGCGGCGGAGCTTGTCCCGGAATCTTTCCAGACTCCGGCCAGCTACTCGTATGAGTATTTCCCCTTTGTGTTTATACAAACTGAACCCCAGAAACTTTACCCTCTTGGCTCTATCTACTTTGCTTTTCTTCTGGTTGACTTTGAGCTTCAACTTCTTCTCTACAAACTCTCTCACGCTTCCCATCACCCGTTCGCCCGCACGCTGCGTTTTGACATAAATGTTACAGTCATCCGCGTAACGAACAAATTTGTGCCCCGCTTCTCCAGTTCCTTATCCAGATCGTCCAGCATGATGTTCGAAAGTAGTGGCGAAAGCGGCCCACCTTGCGGTGTCCCCTCCTCCGTATCCATGACCACTCCATTCTCCACCACGCCACTGTTCAGATAGGCTCGGATCAGCTTCAACACTCGTTTGTCTTTCACCACGCGTGCCACTCTCGCCATTAACATATCGTGGTTCACTCGATCAAAGAATTTCTCCAGATCGATATCCACCACCCATTCGTATCCCTCTTGCGTATATTCCTGGGCCTGTTTAATGGCATCATGCACACTTCGTCCGGGTCGAAACCCGTAACTATAAGGTGAAAACTTGCCCTCGAATATGGGCGTGAGCACCTGTGCGATCGCCTGTTGGAGTAGTCGATCCATCACTGTCAGTATCCCTAGTTGCCTCACCCCACCGTCTGGCTTGGGTATCTCTACCCGCCTCACCGGTGTTGGCTTATAGGCTCCGCTTTTGAGTGCTGCTCTTCTGTGGAGCACATCGTAGCACATGAAAATTCTGACAATATTACCTCAATATTCCTATCTCTTTCGCTCAGACAAAGCGTGTTTCAAGTGGTTTAGCCCGTTTAGATGAAATAAGCCTTGTCAGTGGTTACTTGATTTACGAAAATTACTTTGGATGAACTTTGACAAATTCATATTGAGAATCGCTGTTATACATGAGACTAATATAAAGATTTCAGGAATTTTTGATACAATAGGGTTGTCTGGTTTTCATGTCCTTTTCTAAATGGAAAGATCAATATTAATTAATATTATCAAATAAAACTTATCTCAAAAAGATTCAAGCCTATGGGTGTTTACCCTGATTGTATCTGCCCTCTGCGAAATAAATTGCTTAAAAAATAGAGAAAACATGGAAAATAAAACCAACGACAAATTCCTTAAAATCTTCACCCTGGCGGCATTCCTGGTGATGGTTACCGTCAATGCCCTGGCGAATATCCTGCCGATCAACGGAATCACTACCGGAGAAGTCTCGAATGCCTATCCAAACCTGTTTGCCCCTGCCGGTCTGATTTTTTCCATCTGGGGGCTGATCTACCTGCTCCTGGCGGGGTATAGTCTGTACCAGATAGGCTTGTTCCAGGAGAAAGATGAATCCGACAAACCAGATCTGCTGCACAAAGTGAGCCTGGTCTTCGCGATTTCTTCCCTGGCGAACACCGCCTGGATCTTCACCTGGCATTACCGCCTGATCCCACTTTCAATGCTGCTGATGGTTGTCATTTTAGGCTGCCTGATCACCATTAACCTGGCGATCAGGAAAGAAAATCTGAGCACCAGGGAAAAGATATTTGTCAGGCTGCCTTTCAGCGTTTATTTTGGCTGGATCACCGTTGCCACAATTGCCAATGCCACCACCCTCCTGGTCAGCCTGGACTGGAATGGATTTGGAGTGTCTGAAACGACATGGACGATAATAATCCTTGCTGTGGGGATGCTGATTGGAACCGTAACGACAATTAAAAATCGAGATAGCGCCTATGGGTTTGTTTTGGTTTGGGCATATGCAGGCATCCTGATCAAACATACATCTACTACTGGCTTCGCTGGTCAGTATCCTGCAGTGATTACCACAACAATTGTTTGCATTGTGTTGTTGCTTGCTGCTTCAATCTATGCATTTGCTTCCAAGAGACAAGCAGTTGTTACGACCATTTAACGGGTTTGCCCATTGCCCTAATCTTAAGGCGTAGAAACTGTCAACTTGAAGATACGAGGAGGATCCAAAGTTTCGAGGGTTACAGCAGTCATCACATCAAAGACTAAATTGGGTTTCATAAATGGTTGTGCCAATTTATGACTTCACCACTTGTTTCGGTGACTTTCATGGTAAGACCAAAAAACAAATTTGTCTGAAAACGGAGATATGCCCATTAAACGAGCCAGTGACTTCATCTTCATCGCATGAAGTTTTTATGATTTTTGCAAAATTCCACTCAGGCTAAGAATCTCTCAAATTCGAATCTGCTTATCACTGTAGATCGACCAGCACATCCTCGCCATCAACCTTAACCGGATAATTTACGGCATCTTTGACCTTCATATTGATAAAACCAACCTTGGCATCACCAACATTCCTGCCTGTCTTTAGCTCAAAAGTGGCATGATGCCTGGGACAAATAATTTTCCCATCCTGCATCTCACCCCTGGAAAGCGAGCCACCCTGATGCGGGCAGCGGTCATCCAGGGCATAGTAAGCCCCTTCCAGGTTCACCATCAGGAGATGTCTACCTTCCACTTCCACCATCAACATCTCCCCTGGTTGCAGTTCATTTGTACGCAAAACTTTTACATAACTCATTTTTTCTCCTTGTGTCGATCGAACCTCATTAGAGTGAAAATATTCCAAAGCAGCTGGTGGGTTCCAGCTTATACAGCATCACTAAAAGAGGACATTAGAGAGATCCGCCCGGTACTGACGCACCTCTGGATGATATTCCCCTAACACTTCCAGCAAGCCCAGATAGACCTCCCGCACTTCATCATCGCGATAATTTTTATCCTTCCGCAGGATGTCCAAAAAGCCATCCAACGTGGCCAGAATATTACCCTTTTTCGCCAGACGCAGACCAGTCCGGTAAGCCATTTCCAGCGGTTCACCTGTGGGTTCAGGGTTCCGATCCAGCCAGAGGAAAGCCTGCGCCACCGGTTTCAGCAGCCGGGCAGTGTTAAATTCGTGGCTGGCCGGGAAGTTGCCAAGCAACGTTGCGGCTTCCCTGCCCTTGCCCTGAATCAATAATGCCCGCGCAAATGCCAGCAAACCAGCCGGGCTGTTCGGGTTGACAGCCAGGTACTTGCGCAGAGCATCTTCCGCCTCTTGAAGTTCCCCCAAAAGCAGCAGACTTTTGCCTTTTTCAAGCATCAAATCGCCGGTATCGGGCATCAGGTGTCTGATAAAAGCGCGTAAATTCGGTTCTGAGAGCACCCCAGAGAATTCCGAAACGATCCGCCCGTCCACAAAGGCTTTCACCGCCGGAACATTGCGAACTTTCAGGCGTTCAGCCAATCTCGGTTGGTCATCAACGTTGACACGCGCCAGGCGAAAAGAGCCTTCTGCCTTCAATGCCAACCTTGCCAGCAAGGGGGATTGCACCCGGCAGGGAATACACCAGGGTGCCCAAAATTCCATCACCACCGGCACCTGAGCAGAGTAATTGACCACTTCGTATTCAAAGGTCTCATCACTGACATCGATTATGTAATCATCCGCCATCATCATTGCTCTCGCAACTTTAAATTTATCAAACCTTCAGTGGTTTGGTTCAGTTTTCGCCACCTTCGTCCACAATTCCTGGCTGGTGGATATCCAATACCTCTCCGTGGTGGTCAACGGTCACCCGAAAACCCATCATTCCCAGGTAAGCCCGACCATCCTCCGGAAGGCCAGAAAGCCGCAGCGCCTCGAATTGTTTTTCCTTGTTTTCGAGTTGATTGCGAATGACTGCCACGGTAAAAATGTCTTCCTGTCCAAGCATTTTGGCAGCCTGTTCACTCAGCATCTCCTCATTACCGCTGATTTGAGCGGTCATTGCCTCCCACACTTGCCGATCGACACCTTCGGCGGGAATATGAAACATGAATCCATCATCATCGAGGACGTAGAACACCTCGCCTCCGACGTAATCCACTTGCAGGGGTTCTCCCCGCGGACCAAAGACCAAACTTTCAAAAACCGCCTTATTCACAGGCATCCTTCCTTTATTTCTTGATCTGTTATGTTTCAATTATAGTGTTTGAGTATAAAAAAGAGATTAACAAATGGGAACAGTACAAGCTTATATCCCATAAATAACATCAACCCGAGTGCCGGTTTTCGCCTGATGATAGTACTCATCAAAGGGGACGTGCGGGTCACACCAGCGGTAGATCCATTTGGCGTCCTCATCGCGCATGTTGACGCAGCCGTTGCTCATGCGATGCCCCCAATGGGAATGCCAGTATGCCCCATGAAAAGCTACGCCCGAATCTGTGAAGTAACTCACCCAGGGCACTCCCGGGAGATCGTAATCCACATTGACGTCCCCCGAATTGCGGACCATACGGCGGCAGGGACGCTTGCGATTGGTCATGAAAGTACCCAGTGGCGTGGATCCTTCCGCCAGCCCGGTCGATACAATGGCGGAAAAAACCGGTTTGTCGTACTCAAAGGCGGTGACCTTCTGGTTTTTAAGATCAAGCTCAATCCGTTTTTGTTCCGGGGGCACACTGCTGGAGAGGGGAGACAATTCCGCTTCCGTCACCAATCGGATGGCATAAGCACGCACAAAATATGACAGCCCGTTGACGTCATCCAACAATTCGTACCAGGGCACTCCCCAATCATCGTTCACCCGGCTTTTTACCCAAAAGGTGGAAGAGTAGTAAAACCTGCGGGTCAATTTCCTGTTCCGCGGTTCAGCATAAACATCAATGAAGGGAACACTGACCTGGCCCAGGCAGCCTTCTTCCGGGATGGGATCTTTGCTTACGTTGCGGATATTACTGACCAATTGGATGTAGGCCGAGTAAACATACTCGTTTTCCCCTATTTTGTACCAAAGGGAGGTATCGCCTTTTTCATCTGTAATATTCATGGGCTGCAAAAGCGGGACGATCTGGTCGTGTTTCAGGCTCGAAACCGCTTTGGACGTTGCCGATGGTTCGGGGAAAACACTGATCCGATAACCCGCCACCCTGCCGAGTTGCTCTTTCCCAGTTGCAGCCCGCACGGAATGTGTCCAAGGCTTGGGGAGCACAAACGCCAAAACACTCAAGCCCATGAGTTTTAAGAAACTTCTCCGGGATAGTACTACAGATTCAAATTTCATCAGTCATGAATATTCACCAAGATGCCAACGTAAGCCCAATCAAACAGCCAGGCGGCGGCACCGGTCTCCATATTGATACACCCGTGACTCATGGGTGTTCCAAAATTGCTGTGCCAATAGGTCCCATGAATTCCATAATCCTCATAAAAGTACATGGTATAGGGAACATCAGGGAGATTATAATCAGGTCCAACCATATCGTCATAGAGATACTTGACATACACATAAAACTGCCCGGTGGGGGTGGGAGTATTGGGCAGACCGGTTGAGACCAGGAAAGAATCAATCATGGTATCGTCCACATAGGCATACAGCATCTGATCACCCAGGTCCACGTCTATCCACTTGGTACCTGTCGGATCGGCATACTCAGGTGGTTCCGGATACGCGTAGGGGTCTTCGGTGGGTTCTGGCACATAGGTAATCCCAACTTCCGGGATTTCGGTAGGCTCTTCTGTAGGCGTCGGCGTATTGGTTTTGGTCGGTGTTGGGGTGAACGTCGGCGTCTGGGTCGCGGTTGAGGTTTGGGTTGGGATGTTAGTGTGGGTAGGGGTCAGGCTGGGTTTTACTAAGCGGGTAGATTCATACAGTTGAAATTGTTGTCCTGCTCTTGCCAACCCCGAGGTGAACACACCCATGGAGTAAAGCCCATAGATCAACAATCCGATGCCCAAAATCAAGAGCGGAATGGCAAAATTGGGCTTTTTTCGGATGAACTTAGCCGGTTCCACCAAGGTGGGCTTGACCGGCTCTCGCGTTTCAGGTTTCCAGGTGGCTGCTGAGCTTGTGCGCAGCTTTTGCACAGCCCATTTCATGCCCTCCCGTGCCACCGGGTTGCCCGGGTCCACATCCAACACCTGGTTAAGATAACCAATACTGGTCTGTGGGTCCGACACGCCAGCCATGATCAGGAGCCCGCTAATGTTTCTGGGGTCCTGCGCCAGCACGCTGGAAGCAAGCTCTTTTACCAGGGTCTTGTTACCCTGCAGAACGGCCTGTTTGGCTTCAGCAATCAGTTGCGGGATGGAATTGGGTTCTGTTTCCATATGATCATGGGGTGGTTTGTATCGTGGGGGTTGGTTCCACGCCTTCGTTGTTCATGTAGCATTGAATGCCGGCGATTATTCCATCAGCGATTAACTCAGGTTCCTCAGTTAGGATCTTCATATCCAGGTTCAAAAAACCCGTTTCGATGATTGCCGCGGTGGTTAGGGGATCAATCTCATTGAAGGCATGATAGTAAGTCATGTCCGTCGTGATGGATTGATAATGATACTGCATCCCGGTAACTCTCTGGTACCGGTCAGCCAAGCAACTTACCAAGCGGGTGGAATTATCCGCTTTGGTTTCCGAAAGCGCCGATGCCACCTTAAAACCGGTGGCGGTATCATTAATATAATCGCACGAGTCGGCATGAATGGAAAGCAGCAGCCTGGCCTGGTATCCAGACAGACGTGAATCAAATTCATCCAGCAGCTCCACTTCGTAACCCAGATCAGTAAGTTTCTGCTGAACAAAGGTGGCAACGTTGCTGTTGACTTCCACTTCGGTTATTCCGTTGGCACAGACAGCGCCGCTGTCATTACCCCTGTGACCGACCACGATCCCGATTTTGTTGGTGGGGAAATCAGCTGGCATATCAGCCAGCGCCGCGTCATCCTCGTTAGCCTGGTTCTGAGCAGCCAGAGCGTTCGCCATCTGGTTCTGCAGGTTGCTGGAGAGCAAGCTATTTGGCGTCCAAATGGTGAACAATGTCGCCACTATCACCGCCGCTCCCATCACCATCTGAAGTGCCTGCCAGGTGGTGCTGGTTTTTTGGGGCCGGCGTGCTGATGCCTCCGGAACAGCCGGATTGGTGGTTTCCTCTCGAAAACCATGGAACTTTTCAGGTTCGTCATCAATTTCGTGCATGGTTTTGGTCATGGCTATAATCTTACCCTAATCTATTCAGTTTTCCGCTGATCAATTGGACAAATCGCCAGCAAATCTCTATAATTAATAGAGACTAGCGTACTTTTCCAATTGTCGAAAGGATCGGTGCAATTCCTATGCCAAAGCCTTTATCCCAGGAAGAACAAACCATTCTGCTAAAAATCGCCGCCAATGCCGTCAGAGCCGCTGCCAACCGCCGCGAGCCGGATCGTCTTGAGTTGGATACTC
>JBAQMM010000163.1:0-2317 GCA_049302815.1 Anaerolineaceae bacterium
TTGAGGAACAGGCGCCTTATACCATTGCTATGGTCAAATTGGCTGAAGGTCCGGTGGTGACGGCGCAGTTGACCGACCTGGGCGATGAATCGGTCCGGATTGGCATGCCGGTGGAGATGGTGACCCGTAAGATCCGCAATGACGGGGACGAACGCGGGATTATTGTGTATGGGTATAAGTTCCGACCGGTGCTTGCCGGACCTCGGTGAATTCCGAAATTCTTTAGACAAAGAAGCGTCTTCCTGAATTGGAGGGTGCTTTTCATTTACACTAGAATAACTTTTCGATCTATCGGGCTGCGCACTGCCTTTGGCCCGCGATTGAGCACATAGGTATAAATTATCGTTGTCTTGACATCCTTGTGGCCGAGTAATTCTTGGACCGTGCGGATATCGTATCCGGCCTCTAGCAGGTGGATAGCAAAACAGTGCCGAAAGGTGTGCGGGGCTGACTGGCCTGGGAATCCGGGCGAGGGATGCAGCCGCTTTTACTGCCCGTTGCAACCTGCTGGGAACCACATGATGTCGACGGGCTATGCCGTTGCGAGGATCGGCGGACAGGTGGTCGGACGGGAAGATATACTGCCAAACAAAAGATGGCTTCGAAGACATTCTGCAAATCTGCCGTGCTGTTTCGATTCCTCGAAGCTTGGAGCCGGACAGCTCCCCATCCTCTTCTTCTGAGCTTGGATTTGTCTACCTTATGAAGTCGGGAAAGTACTATAAGATAGGCAGGACGGCTGCTCTCGATAGGCGGGAGTATGAAATAAGTATCCAGTTTCCCGACAAAGTCGCAACAATACACACCATAAAGACCGATGATCCGGCTGGCAATGAAGCATACTGGCATAAGCGGTTTCAGAACCGGAGAAAGAATGGTGAGTGTTTTGAGTTAACAGCAGAGGACGTTAACGCCTTTAAAAGAAGGAAATTCATGTGACAAAGGCCGAACAAGTAGATGCACCTGACGCGGGAGAATATCGGGCTAACTCCGAGAGAGCTTTACGTACACCCGCTGTCCGTCCGCCGCGCAGGTGACCATCGCGTTAGGCGTTTTTTAGTTGTATAATCTTCATCAGAAACCACTATGAATATCTACCGCCAAAAACTAATCAATGCCGTCTTGTTTTTTGCAAAGGAAACAAGACACGTAAATACGACGAAGTTGATGAAGTTGCTTAACTTCTTTGAATTTGAGCATTTTAATCAAACTGGTTATCTCTCAATTGGATTGAAATACTTTGCCTTTGAAAACGGTCCTGTTCCCAAAAAATTCTGGTTAGAAGTGAAGGACGCTACGCTTCCTGATGATTTGAAAAACAAAGTAGCGGTCAGCGTCAAAGAATGGGGACAGGGCAATAAGGAGATGGAATTTACCGCAAAGACTAACGCACAGGTTGATTTCAGCGTATTCACTCCGCGCGAGAAAAAAATACTTGAAAAACTAGCGTTCATCTACAAAGATGAAACTGCTAAGGCACTGTCTGAAATTTCCCATGAGGACAACATGCCATGGGAAATAACAATGCGAGAGAAAGGACTGAACGCTGAAATTGATTATTTATTAGCGCTTGATGAAAATTCAGAAATAGACCGGGAAGAAGCGCAAGAAAATTTACGTGACCATTTTGCCGCCATGAAAGCATTTGGCATAGAGCCTGTAAAATAATATGCCAAATGCTGGGGACGTATTTATTTACAAACAATATACATTTGAGGACGGAAGCCAGCGCGATAAATGGTTTGTTGTCCTTAATGTTTCCGATTCTGAAATGCCTTGTGTTGTTCTAAAAACAACATCAAATAGCAATCACTATCAAGGATGTGTCAAAGGATGTAACAAGAATCGCAGATGTTTTTTTGCAACAGCATCTTGGCAAACATGTTTTAATGTTGATACTTATATTCAACTTCCACAAATCATCCAATTTTCTACTGCCGACCTACTGAAAGGCGGGTTTGCTGGAAGGATAGAATTCCAATCACCCCTTACTAATGATTGCTTTGCTCAACTAAAAAGTTGCTTGGCGGGTTTCAAAGATGACATATCTCAATTGCATTGGGATTTGATTTATAAAACCAAAAACGCCTAACAAAGCGTGCACCTGACTTGTGGGATTGTCGCCATTTTTGAGCATTTTTTTGGTTTTGAGTTTTCTCTGCTCCCAAGCATTGTTCACACCCACCCACAAGCAGGTAACGCAAACCGTTTGACGGACGCCTTCGGCGCTGGAGTTAAAAAATGGAAAAAGCAGAAGGATATGTCTACATATTAACTTCACCAAAAACGGATTGTATAAAAATAGGAGGTACAGATT
>JBAQMM010000164.1:0-51447 GCA_049302815.1 Anaerolineaceae bacterium
GAAAGGCATGTTGAGGCAATGCTTACCAGAATTCCCAAAGAGCTTTTTCATATTGAGAATTGCTGGGATTTGACAGTTTGACTTGCACAATCCCCATGAGGCATGTATAATCATGTGAGTTCGGGGCGTGGCGCAGTCCGGCTAGCGTGCTTGCATGGGGTGCAAGAGGTCGAAGGTTCAAATCCTTTCGCCCCGACAGAAACCCAAGATCAGACCTTTTAGGAATAAGATTTCTCCACCTAAAAGGTCTTTGTTTTAATGCAGGCTTCCACAGCCGTAACATAGATGGCATTACATTTGGGCGAGTATCTCACGCAGCCCGGTTGCCATGTATTGCCATGTAACCGGAGAGCAATAGTCCCAATTAGGGCTTCTCTTTTTTCTCCTGGGGTAAAGTATTGACCCGGCATGGGATTCACTCTTTCTGAGTTTTTCTTGACAATTACTCTACCGATTAATATAATAATATTTATCGTTCCATTAAACGCGCAACTCGTCTATGGAGGCTGCGCACACAACCAATTCCAAACAGGAGGTATGTCATGGTAAAAAAATCATTGTTTGTACTTATTGTTCTGGTTCTGATGGTTGCGGTGAGTCAGCCCGTCAGCGCTGCCAATACTCCTCAGACTGTGCCTATTACTGGTGCTGATTCGGGGACGGCGATTGAGGGCAGGTATATTGTCGTTTTTAAACCAGGTACGCCAGGGAAAGAACTGAACAGTGCGGTGGAGCGGACGCGCAGCTTCGGTGGAGAAGTCTATTATATGTACGACGCGGCTCTTAATGGCTTTGCTGCGAGCTTGCCTGAAGAGGCACTTAAAGGCCTCATTCACAATCCCAATATTGAATACATCGAAGCTGACCAGGTCGTCCAATTGGATACGACGCAATCCCCTGCCACTTGGGGAATTGATCGCATTGACCAGCACGCGCTGCCGTTAAGCAACAGCTATAGCTATGATTACACTGGTTCCGGTGTTACAGCTTACATCATCGATACGGGTATTCTGTTTAGCCACACCCAATTTGGCGGGCGGGCAACGTCCGGATGGGATTTTGTAGATAACGATTCGGACGCTACTGACTGCAACGGTCATGGCACCCATGTTGCCGGTACTGTTGGCGGAGAAACCTATGGCGTCGCAAAAGGGGTGAGTCTGGTCGCGGTACGGGTACTCGACTGCTCTGGCTCTGGAACCACTTCTGGTGTGATTGCCGGAATCAACTGGGTCACTTCCAACCACACGGACGGAAAGGCGGTGGCTAATATGAGTCTGGGCGGTGGGACTTCAACCGCGCTGGATACCGCTGTTAAGAACTCAATTGCAGATGGCGTTGTTTATGCCATCGCTGCCGGAAACGATAACCGGGATGCATGTAAGTATTCCCCGGCACGTGTTCCAGAAGCCATTACCGTAGGAGCAACGACATCAACCGATTCACGTGCTTCCTATTCCAATTATGGTAAGTGCCTTGACTTGTTTGCTCCTGGTTCGTCCATTACTTCTGCCTGGTACACCAGCAACACAGCCACAAATACTATTAGTGGCACTTCCATGGCGACGCCCCATGTAACGGGCGTGGCAGCTCTTTACCTGGAAGGTCATTCAGGTACTCCTCAACAGGTCCGCGACGCGGTTGTTGCTGCTGCCACCTCAGGAGTTGTTACTGGCGCCGGTCGGCTCTCACCAAATCTTCTCCTTTACTCCCTCACTCCATAACCACTTCGATAGTGTTCGTTAATCGGCAGATGGTCTGGTTGGATTTTCCACCAGACCATCTGCTAAATAATTAATTTCGGAGTTTGATATAAAGCTGAATCTCTCTACATGACATGCAATGACAAATCCTGTGATCATTGGAAGAAGGATCAGACAGATAAATAGCTTGCAGTGGAATTCCTAGTAAAGGACCCAGCTGTGAACTGCTTAAATTGGTCAAGTTTATGTAGAATTTATTCTGGAAAATTGAAAATTAGTTTGCAGACGGTTGGTGATTTATCGGTTAGCGTGCTTGTGTGCGATGCAAGGGGTCGAAGGTTCAAATCCTTTCGCCCCGACCAAAAGATCTTTAGCAATAGGGTTCTTTTTTACTTCACCTGCCCATAAGCATAGAAAGTCGGGATAAAGATTGTTGCCACTCCCTCCAACCAGGCTGCCTGGGCTTTGGCTTTCAGATCCAGGATTTCATCCACAGGCACAAAGCCGCCCAGATCGTAGGCAATGATATTCCATTCAGTATCAAACATCTCCGATGTGGGGTCTTTCCACTCCCCGGCCAGAAGACCAACACCAACCTGGTCCAGTTCCAAATTGCGGAACATGCAGCCCAGCTTCCTGCCCATGGCAAGATCCACTCCCTGAAAAGCGAGGCTGTGATTCTGGAATTGACCGATCTTTTGGAACAGCTCAGGATAATCGATGCGCGATTGGTAGTCCGGCTCGGCAAAAGCGATCACGTGACCACCGGGCTTGGTCACCCGGCGCATCTCCTGCAGCAGCTTCTGAGGTTCTTTCAGCCACAGCAGCAGGTAATGACAGATGGTCAGGTCGTAACCACCTGAGGCAATTGGCAGAGCATAGCCATCCCCACAGATGATGTTTTGAGAATGGTTTTCCGGGTAGGAGAAGAGGCAACGCTCAAAGTCATTGTCTATCCCAATGACATCCAGACCGCGCTTGTGGAAGTCTGGGAACAATGCCCCTGTCCCGCTTCCCACATCCAGGACTTTATTACCAGGTTGGATTTGGATCTTTTTCAGCAGGTACTGCCTTAAATTTTGCGTCCAAAACGCCTGAAGAACATACCGGTGATGCCAATTCTCCAATCTCATGGTTGCTCCTGGAACCGGCGATCCCAAATCGATTGCCAATTTTCTTCAAGAAGATTGCCCAGTCGGTGACCAAAAACCGGGCTTGAATAGACTTCACCATCAGGCTTCACTTCAAGGATCACATACTCAGCCTCCTGGAGGCTTTCTTTGAGGTGATTGCGGGCTTTGACCAGTTCCACCTGCGCTGCGGGCAGGGGCAGATCTCCGACGAGTGCAGCGTTGGAATTGTTGATATACTCAGCCACTTCCAAATATTTGCCGTAGGATTCCGGACCAGCGGGAACGAGAGAAAACGCGTTCGTGCCAAGTTCAATCAATTGATCGATCAGGGGCGGATATTCTGTGGTGTTGTTAACGCTGAACCCTACGCAGGTATAAAGATCCAAAGGCAAAATCTTGGTAAGAGCGGCCCTCAACTGAGTGTCCTCAGGATCATACGGGATCAACAAGTGGTCCAAACCACTGGCGAGCAGCGATTCAATATAAGCTTCGTCGGTCAATTTCCGTCCTGAGCTCACCAGGCCTGTCACCAAGCCCAGCTCCTCGCAGTACTGCAGCAAGGGGATCAAGTCATCACGCAGGGTTGGCTCTCCACCATAGAAAACCAGGTGGGGTATCCCGGCGTCAAAGGATTTTTTGATCATGGATTTCCAGGCGTCAGTATCCAGTTCCTCAAAAATGGCGGCCTCTGGCAAATCTGCGTTCAGGGATTCGGTTCTATAGGTCAGACAGCAATTCAGCCGGTATGGTGCTGAGATGTCTTGGTAATTGCTGGTTGGTTCAAACCCGAAATTGGCGATAGGTTCCTGATCTGACTTTTTGACAAAATTGAGCAGCTGCTGATGGAAGGATGCCACATCCTGAGCGATGATCTCAGGGGCGGCATCAAAACGCCCAGCCACCATTTCGATTATCTGCGCTTCAGTTTTGCCCTGTATCAGATCATAGGCAAACTCTGTGGCAGTTTGGTTAAGGTGAAGGATGGAAGAGGCATTCACAATCAAGACTCCCTCGCCATCTGGCTCGACCCTTAAATGCAAGCGAAATTGGTCAGGTTCTTGCTCAGGGGTATGATATACGTAAAAACCGCTGGGGAGTGGTTGATGCGGTTTTGACCCGATCGAACGTAGTTTTTCCAAAAACTTTGCCATAATTTCCTCCAGTGCTACATCAAATCAAGAAGAATGGGGCTCACGGTTTGGTGCTCTCGCGCGAGCGGACAACCGCCGCCGCATTCTTGCAAGAAATCACAATGCTCGCAGCCCTCGGGAACAGACTGGCGTTCACGGAGCTGCTTTGACAGGGGATGATTCCAGATTGAATCCCAACTGTCGTCCAGGATGTTGCCCAAAGATTGATAGTACGACTGACAGGGGATCACCTGTCCATCCGGTTCTACACACATATTGTAATAGGCAGCGGTGCAGCCCTTCACACCCAGGCTAAGCAGTGTTGGGTTGAAGTGACAGTACTGCGTGGGGGTATACCAGATCAATCGTTGACCATTGTGTTGGGTTATTTCAGTTGCCTGCGCCAGCAAATCGGGTAAATCCTGTTCCTGTAGACCGGTTTGGACCGTGTTTCCGTGGCCTGAATAGATCAGCGCGTTCAATCCAACCGTGGGAACACCTTCTTGCGCCAGGAAATTTAGGATGCTCTCCAATTCAAAGGCATTGTTCTTTAACAAGGTGGTATTGGTCATCATGTATAGCCTGGAACGGACAACATTCCTCAATCCTGCCAATGTTTCCTTCCAAGCTCCCCGCGCCCGCACCATCTCGTCATGAACTTGTGGGGAATAAGATTCCACCGTAATTTGAACGTGATCCAGCCCAGCCGCAACCAGGCTCTCGACCAGGCGTTGATCAGACAGCCGGCGGGCATTGGTGTTCAAGCCGGTAACCAGACCTTTATCCTGAGCGTACTTCACCAGTTCGACCAGATCGTCCCGCAGGGTGGGTTCGCCGCCGGTAAAAACCACGTGCGGAATGCGCAAATCCCAAACCTTGTCGATGATGGCTTTCCACGCAGATGTGTCCAGTTCAGGGTAATTCCTGGGTCTGGCATTATAACAGTGTGCGCAATCATTGTTGCAGCGATAGGTCAGTGCCAGGTCCATGCGGTAGGGGGCAGATAACCGGGCTGAAAAGGGCATGGCTTTTTCAAGGTCGAGGTCACAGACAGGGCATAACCCGCTTTGCTCATCAATGATGGCATCGATGCGCTGGGTCACCTGCAGGTAATCTTTCTCCAGTTGCTTGGCGGGTGCGTTATATCTGGCTCTCAGCTTCTGGATGGCGGCTTTTTGCTCGTATTTGTTCAAATGGTAGTATGCCATCTGGGCGGCTGTGGGATTCAAATGCACCACCCGGCTGGCATTAACAATCAGCAAACCACTTGAGTCTTCGTCAAGGCGCAAATGAATCCGGGATTTGGAGCCATGATCGACAATGTCGAACTGGTAAAGCCCGGCAGGAATGGGATGAACCTCGCGGTCTGTGAAGCGTGTCAGGGGCATAATTTTCTCAGTCAAATCGATTCGTTAACGACCGCCGCCCGCACAGGCGCAGGCACACCCGGCACATGCGCAAGCACAGGCGCAGGAATGCCCTCCGCCGCCTCCACCACGGAAACCGCCGCCACCACTGCTGGGAGCGGAGACAGGGATCGGATTGGTTTTATTAGTGATCGCACCGGTAAATCCTGTCACATCTCCGATGACGCCGGCAGCCATGGCTGAAGCCCCGTTGACCATCGACGCGGCAAAATCTGAGCCGGGAATATGGGGTAACGACAGGGATGGCTGACCACTTCCCCCACCAGCGCCCGTTCCTGAACCGGCAGAAACTGGGGCAGCCAGACCGCCGCCCGTACCCGTTACCGGGTGGTAAGTGGGGTCATAACGCGGCCACCACATCGGAATGATCACAGGACCGCCCGTGAAGGTGCGTTCGGTCTTTTCGTTGAATTCTTTGTCGAGCATGGTCCACTCGAGGGTGTGGTCGTACTGGGCGCTCTTGATTTCAGGTGTTTGGGCCTTCTCCACTGCGTCCCAAGCACGTTTCACAATATCCTTGTAATAGGCAACGCTTTCTGCCTTGCTAAAGCTTTTCATCTTGACGGTGACGGAATTGACCAGGTTAATCATGGTCGATTGCAATTCGCGTTTGCGTGCCCGCACATCTTCCTGGTCAAATGCCTTCAGAAATCCCTTTTCATATTCGTGCAGATCTTCAGGAAGCGGATCGGAAGCCTGAATCTTCAATGGCTCTCTCTCAAGCACAGTCACGGCTTCTTTTTTAAGCAATCCGAACAATATCATTGTCAGGATTTTGTCCAAAGGTTCCTCCATCAGAATCCCGGCTTCAACGGCAGTCAGCCCCCGTTTAATTCCTTGCCCTTCAATAGAGATTTTGGGGGGCATGTATTGCATTTTCCGCTTTGCGCTGTCTTTGGAGTTCCTGATAATCGCGTAGACAGCCAATCCAACCAACGCTATGATGCCAAGACAGCAGGGAAGTGAACTGGAAATCCCATTCAGCCAACCGCTGGAACCCGTCGGTGTCTGCTCCTGCTCTTGATATGCCTCCAAACTGCTTATGCTGCCGGCAGGCACCGTGCTTGCCGGGAAAGCAGTGCCAAAGGAGTAGGTGCTGTGAACATCGGCATTTTCAGTGTACCAGGAGTAATAAACCCGCCCGTCCGTGGTCGTTGAAGCTTCAGGGGTGTCCTCGCCGGGCCAGCCTGATGGGGTATAGTAGACACCCTGCGTTTCACCTACACCTGGAGGGAGGATGATCGTCATGCGATACTTAGTATTGGTGGATTGATCATACTGGGTACCAAAGCTGCTTGGCGTGAATTGGAAGTTTACGTAGTTCTCACGATCCGTCTGGTCATAGGGAAACAAGACATTCTGTAGATTTCGTGCCCAGACGATGATGGTGCCGGTCTGACCTGGTTGAATGGCAAGATCCCCCAATGCCAGCTCCGCTCCCTGCACATAGGCAGAAGATCCAATTTTGGGAATCGCCTGGCCATCAATAGTGCCTTCGACGTTCTTAAAGTCGTAGGAAGAGATGGGAAGCCCCAGATCAATGTAATCAATCGGATCAGCACTGGGATCGTTCTGAAACACCATGTAGTAGTACAGCGTCAGGCTGCCATCTTCCTGGATGTAGGCTTCAACCTCATAATCACTGACCGTGAAGAGGTAGGTCTGAGCAGAGACGACCCCAGGACTTGCGCTGACAAACAGTAATACAAGCAAGAGGGTAATTATTTTCAGTTTTCGCATATTTATTACCACTTCGGTTCCTCGGTTAATTGGTAAGTTGTGCCACAATTAGGGCAGGTTACCACCGGCGCTCCGTTGATTAGGGTAATATCTTCAGGCGCGAGCGGAGCGCCGCAGGATTGGCATTTGATCGTATCCATCTGGACATTGCCGGGCAGATCAACATTGACCGTGACATTTTGGGTGGTGGCATTGGCTTTGGCTCCCAATTTTGCGCCAAAGTAAATGCACAAAAAACCGACAACCATGCCGATAATCCCGATGGTCAACCAACTGGTGCTCCCATCAGGGCTAAATGCGCCGAGAATAAACAGGAACGAGAAAATGATTAAAATCCCTGCCACAATGTATAAGATGGTTCTGGCTGCTTTCATGCTTCAACTCCTTGTGGATTTTGCTTATTTACATCTTGATTATTTTATCGGCAGATAGGACAGAATACCCTATATAATATACGTTGCAGATTGATGATATCATCAAAATACTTCTTGTTGATAAGAGTTTATGCATAAGAAAAGAACTTGAACTTGTATGGAAAAAAATACTATCCCGGACAAAGTTATTACACGACTTCCCATTTATTTACAGGTACTCAACCAGCTGTTACGAGATGGGCGGGAAATTGTCTCTTCCCAAGAACTGGCTGAACAATTGGGTGTCTCTGCTACCCAGATTCGAAAAGACCTGTCCTATTTTGGAGGTTTTGGAAAACAAGGCAGCGGTTATGACATCATCAGGCTGGTAGATGAACTGAGAGAAATTCTAAACCTCGACAAGATCTGGCAGGTCGCTCTGGTGGGGGTAGGGAATTTGGGTCAGGCGTTATTGAGTTATCAGGGTTTCTCTCGCAAGGGGTTTGAGATTGTGCTTGCTTTCGACAATAATCCCAAGATCATCGATAGCACCATGGCGGGGATAAAAATTTCAGACGTGAAAGACCTGGAAACACAAGTCCAGCGGGAAAAGGTTGCCATTGGCATTATCACCGTTCCAGCCTCGACCGCACAACCAGTGGCGGAACGCATGGTGAAGAGTGGGATAAAAGCAATTCTTAATTACGCGCCGGTGACTCTCAAAGTTTCACCTGATGTACGCGTGCTGGACATTGACCCGGTGCTAAAACTTCAAAATCTTACTTATTACCTTTAAACACCTGCACGCGCAAGCTCTTCCAATAATTTCATCAAGACATCAAGGTTATAAAGCCGCCTTGCCGGCTCCTTAACGATTGAGCCATTTTCCACTCTTAACCTGAACCAGCCATCCTTGATGGAAAATTCTTTAACTTTCTCAAATGGGAAAATCTTTCCTTGAAGGCATAACCCCTTTGCGGCCTGGATCTCAGCCGTTCCAAAGCCGACTTTGCCGAATTGGTTTAATTCAGACTGGGCTTTTTCAAAAAGAATGGGGAAGGTGAAGGACCTGACGAGGTTTACCAACTCATAAAACTTCTCAAATCGGCCGTCTATAACCATCCCTGCGAATCCGGAGGCTGTCAGTTTGAGAATTTGCCGGGGTTTCTTCTTGATCCCGAGGAAGCCTGATTGGGAGAAATCAAGGTAAATCCGCTCAATGTCCTTCCAATCGAGTGCCGCAGCCTTGTTGCCACGCATCCACAGGATTTTGTCGGCAAATACTTTGATGGTTTGTTTCTTCTGTGGCCAGTTTCCGATCACCAACCACAAGCTCAGGACCAGCACAATGGGGAATAGGACGATAAAGTATTTTACATTGATCCAGAGGATTCCTGGACCAAAAGCCTTGACCCTGGGAAGGAACTGCAGGTATCCCCAATAGGCTAATACGCCAAGCAGGAATAACAGAACCACCCCCAGCCAAAAAAGACTGCTGCGTTTATTACGATATTTCTGGTCTGAAAAAACTGCAAGTGGCTTCACTTGAGGATCGTTGGTCTGAACAGTGGGTTCGGAAGCCATGGCTGAACCTAACCTGGTTGGTTCCGCAGAATAAGATCGAGAATTGAGAAGCCTTTGGCAGCGCCTTCCACGGTGCAGGTGACCGGGTTTTCCACAATGTAAACCGGGATACCCAGGGCGACTGTCAAGTACTTGTCAAGTCCCTTCATCAGGGCTGTACCGCCACACATGGCAACCCCACGATCAATGATATCCGAGATAAGTTCGGGTGGGGTTTTTTCAAGAACTCTCTTGACGGTGGCTACAATTTCCTGTAAAGGGGGCTGCATGGCTTCCACAATCTCGTTGGTAGAGAGGCTGGCAGGTTTGGGCAGCCCGGTTACCTGGTCCTGCCCCTGAATTTCCATCGTCTTTTCCTCCTCAGTCGCAAGGGCTGCTCCGATGCGTATTTTTAACAACTCTGCCGTAGGTTGGGCGATGACCAGTCCATATTTCTTCCGCACATATGCCATGATGGCGTCATCCAATTTCAGCCCAGCCACTGGGGAAGTCTCCGCGCTGACGATTCCGGTCATGGAAATGACGGCTGCCTGGGTGGTTCCACCCCCCACGCAGATGATCATATTGCCGGTTGGGGTGTTGATCGGCAGGTCAACGCCGATGGCAGCTGCCAGGGGCTGCGGGATCCAGTTGACCTCACGGCCGCCAGCCCCCAAGCCAGCTTCCTGAACTGCCCGCCGTTCCACGCTGGTGATACCATAGGGGACGCTGATCAAAATCCGCGGTCTGAAAAATAGCGTTGGACCGGTGACCTTCTTGATGAGGATGCTGAGAAACTTCTCCGTGAGCTCATACTCGGCGATGACCCCATTGCGTAAAGGTCTGACGACCTCGATCGTTTCTGGAACTCTACCCATCATACCCAGGGCTGTGGTTCCATATTCGACCAGTTTCATCTCGTTAATGACTATGGCGACAACCGTTGGTTCCTGTGCGAGGATCTGGTTACCTTCCGCAATTTGGGTGTTAAAAGTTCCCAGGTCTATACCTAAATCTCTTGAAAATGCTGCCATGAATATTCCTGATGTTTATTTTTCTCACAATTGATTAATTTTACCATCTTGCCTGCATGCACCCGTTCACACCTGGCGGCAGGGGCAAGAAGTCATATGTTTTTTTCATCATAAAGGACCTGTGATGGGCCGACTCAATGCGGGCGCTAATGGGTAAAATATTGCAACGCCATTCGCAATTTCTCTTCGACCGTGTCAGGAATATCCTTCGGCAAAGCCTGAATGGCAGTTTGCGCTTCTACAACACTATAACCTAATCCTACCAGGGCTTCCAAAACTTGATCCTCAGCAGAACTGGTTGGGCGGCGCAGGTCAAAGCCCTCCTCGCCTGTGATCCGTCCCTGCATATGAATCAGTATCTTTTGCGCGGTTTTCTTGCCAATGCCTGGAACCCGGCTGAAGAATTCTGGCTGCTCATTGACGACAGCTCTGCGAATGTTATCCACTGAGAGGGTTGATAAGACTGCCAGGGCCAGCCTTGGTCCGATCCCGTCCACGCCCAAAAACAGCATAAAGTACTGTTTTTCTTCAAGTGTCTGGAAGCCATATAGCGCGAGCAGGTCTTCCCTCACCACTAAGTAGGTGTAGAGGAACAAAATGTCGCCCACCTCCACCTCGCTTGCCAGGGATTTAGTGACCGCAACCTCAAACCCTACCCCCTGAACGTCAAGGATGAGGGAATCAGCGTTTTTGATGATAATCTTGCCTGTAATTGATGAAATCATAGCTTTTCTATGGGCCTTGAGCAATAGTTCTATGTTGATTGTAAATCTGATACAGAATTATACCCGTTGCCACAGACAGGTTAAGCGAATCACAGGCACCTTCCATCGGAATGCGAACAACTTGATGACACAACGCTAAATATTCGGGAGGTAGACCCTGGCGTTCGCTGCCCATCAACAAAAGGCAGGTGTCGGGGTAGGTAGCCAAAAAACAATCCTGCGATGCTTTATCAGAAGAGCCAATCATGGCAAAACTGTTTTGAAGATCAAGCCAGGGTTTGAATTGACCAAAACCTGATTTGATCAGACGCACAGTGAATATCGAGCCCATAGAAGCCTTAACTGCCGCCGGATCATAGGGATCCGTGCAGTCATCGAGTAAAACTACCCCTTGAGCTCCTGCCGCATCACAAGTGCGAAGGATCGTACCAAGGTTGCCAGGGTTTTGGATTGCCTGCAAACCGACCCACAAGTCGCCCGGTTGTGGAGACACCTGGAAAAGGGTATCCCATTGTTGTTGGATGACAGCAGCGATCCCCTGGGGTGTTTCCTTGCGGGCAAGGGAGGCAAATACCCCTTCGCTTACCTCGAGCAGTGGAATGCTTTTCAAATGAGCCTTTTCGACCAGGCTCAGCCCAAATTCACTCACCAACAAAGCAGGGCAATAGATCACTTGTTCAATGGCGGCGCTGGAATCAAAAGCCTGGGCAACCACGCGCAAGCCTTCCGCCAGGAACAAACCGGTAGACTTTCTTTCCTTTAAATTAACCAACTTGCGCATAGCTATAATCTTGTCGTTGGAAAGGCTGGTGATCATGCTTCCTCAGGCGGTAGGCTTTCCCTGAACTTGATTGAACTGACATGACACAATGCCACAGCCAGGGCATCTGCAGCATCGTCAGGTCGGGGAATGGCATCCAACTGCAGCAGGACTTTCACCATTTCCTGAACCTGGGACTTCGACGCATTCCCATAGGAGGTAACCGCGAACTTGACCTCATTCGGGGAGTATTCCACCATCGGCAGCCCGGATTGTGCCAGACATAATTGGATCACTCCGCGCGCTTCTCCGACTGCCAAGGCGGTTTTTAGGTTCTTTTGAAAGAATAACTTTTCAACGGCACTATGAGAGGGTTGAAACTTATGAATGACCTCCATAAGGTGGTCATAAAGGAAAACCAAACGGCTGGAGGTTGTCCTCACAGCCGTTGAATCAATCACACCAAAATCAATAATTTCGGGATCACCGGTCTGGTTTACCGTTACCAATCCAAAACCAGTAATGGCAATGCCAGGATCGATTCCCAAAACAAGCATGTCCGGTTATTCTTCCTCAAGATCGGCCAAAGCTTCTTCAGTGATCTTCAAATTTGTGTAGACATTTTGAACGTCATCACTTTCTTCCAGCGCTTCGATTGTCCGCAGAATCCCGACAGTCTGTTCCTTGGTCAGTTCAATTTCCTGTTGGGGAACCATCCGAATTCCAGCTTCTTCCGGCTTGATTTTTGCCTTTTGCAGACTGTCGTTAATGGACTTGAATGTTTCCACAGTACCGACAATTTCAATATATCCTTCTTCTTCAAGAACGTCATCAGCACCTGCTTCAAGCGCAGCTTCAAAGACCGTATCAAAGTTTTTGCCGTCGGATTTGACTGAATAGACAGCCTTCCTATCGAACTGCCAGCTAACGGAGCTGTTATCAGCCAGGTTTCCGCCGGCGCGCGTTAAGATATGCCGCAGATCAGCCACGGTACGATTACGGTTCTCCGTGACGCACTCAATCATGGCGACAATACCGTGTCCAAGATAGCCTTCATAAGTGATTTCTTCGAGTTCAATGCCACTTTTATCTTCACCTGTTCCCCGCTTAATGGCACGATCGATGCTGTCTTTAGGCATGTTACTGGACCTAGCCCGGTCAATTGCAAGATAAAGGCTGACGTTCATGCTGGGGTCTCCACCGCCTTCACGTGCAGCTAAAGCAATTTCTCTTGCGTAGCGCGTGAACACTGCGCCTTTTTTTGCATCAGCAGCGCCTTTTTTACGCTTAATTGTGGACCAATGTGAATGTCCAGACATAGTAATGATCTCCTCAGAATTCGACTATTGTTTAACTAACAACATTTTATTATACCATTCCAATATATCTGAAATACGAGCGGTTTTTACCCGGATTTGTCAACCCGCGCTTGAGGCTAAACCAACTTTATTGATTTACCGTGCGGATTGACCAGGCTCAGTCCGAGGTTTCTGTGGCAGTGCCACCCATTTTTGTTAGAAGCCGCGTTTTGCGATGGGTGAATGCCAGCAGATATTTGTTCATCCCAGGCAAGTGTGGGTCTGTTTCCAACTGAGAGATGGCTTGATCGACAAAACTCAGGGCAAGTTTCGGGTCTTTGAGGGTGTGTTCATAGTACTTTGCCAGTTCTTCCAATGCTTCCAACGAACGCACTTCAGCCGCCTGCATCCACAATGGCAGTGCCAGTTCAAGTTGTTGGTTTTTCTTCAACAGCCTTGCCTGGTACAAGACTGGCTCAAGCCGAAGCGTTCCTGTGTTTTCGATAACGGCTCCCTTTTGATACATTTCGGAAGCCTGGTCAAGGTTGCCCATTTTTTCAAGCAGGCGACCGACTGAGGTAATGTCCTGATAGCAGGGATTTTGCCATTCAATAGGGTTCCCCAAAATATCCGTGAGTAAGGCGAACAGCGCAGCCAGGCTCAAGACGTCCAATTCATTGTGATAGAAGATGCCCTTAAGCGGCTGGGCATCGCCATTCCGCAGGTATTGGCTGTAATACTCTGGGACCAGATAGCCGGGAACCTCATCGCCCCCACGTCTCAAATCCAGCACCTGTTGTTCGATGTTGCCAAGGTTGCAATGTTCCAGGCGGGCTTTCCAAACCCGGCGAGTGAGGTGGAGTAGATCGAAATGGGGCAGGTCTTCAAAGGGGCTGGTAAAACCCTGCAAGATGTAGCGGGTATTCAAGATGGGAATGTCAAAAGCCTTGCCATTGTAGGTGACAACCGCACCCATCGAGTCGCAGAATTCGCTCAAGCCCGCCAACAGAGCGGCTTCATCAGCCGGTTCGCGCAGAAAAAACTGTTCCATAACGAATTCTGAGGCGCGATAGCGGCCAACGCCGACCATAAATGCCATCGTGCCAGTACCCCCCGATAAACCAGTGGTCTCGGTATCCAGGAAGATAAGATTTTCCAGGCTTTCGCTTTCCAGTTGCGGGACGCGAGCCCACTGGGCAATGCGGGAAATGGGCTGCGTTGGGATGATTGGTTGATTTCCGTGCAGATAGTCGGCTTGATAGTGATGGTCTGACGAGAATATGCTGCCATAATGGGTGGCAACTTCTCTGCCTGCCACCACGCGTTCGATCGGTCTGCTGATCTTCCCGGTGGAATCCAAAGGCTTTTCCAGCCCAACCTGGACGCCCATTTTTCTCAGTTTTTCGGTAAGTGACTGCCAATCCATCTCAATATAGCCCTTCCAAGAGTGCCAGCGCTTCAGCTTTGCCGCCATGTCCGGCCTCTCCGATCGGTCCAACACAGGCAGGGCAGCCATCCAGGCATTGACAGTCCGCAATCATTTCCCGTGCTTGTGTTAACCACAGGCGGTGCTGCTCATAAAGATGTTCAGACAGCCCAAGCCCACCGGGAATGTTATCGTACACCAGGATCGTTGGTTTGCCTTCGGAGAGAATTGAGCGCGGTTCTGAAAGAATGCCAAGATCCTCCCGGTCACACATCACCATGAGAGGCGCCAGGTTTCCCAGGGCATAGCTCGCTCCTGCCAGGCCACTGCGCAGACGCACATTTTGCTCCGCCTGCCTGTGGCAGGAGGGACAGAGCGTCACCAGGTTGGAGGGGAAATTGGCTAACTCAGGGTTTTCAAACGTTTTGAAGGGCTGGATGTGATGCACATGCAGATGGGTTTCATCCCCTCTGGTTCCACAGACACGGCATTGATAGCCGTCACGTGCCATAATTTTCTGCTTGAGTGCCGACCACTTTGGTCCGTAATGGTTGGGGTCGGCAGTCCATAGATCTTCCTGGCGCAACTTGTCAATCAGGCTTTCCTCAATGGATAACCAACAACCAGTCGTTTCCAGGTGAGAAGGCGGCAGGTCAACCTTGCCATTGCCAATGGTTTCTGAAGTAAGCCAACGGACTTTGCGGTACCCGTTCACTTCAAGGCGCAGACTCAGGTCACCAAATGACTTGGTGAAAGTTGAATAGGGGGTTTGCGACCTGGTTTGAAAAGTCTCGATGGTGGTAGTCCTGGTCGGGATGGTGTAGTATTCCGTCTGCACAGGCTTCAGAAGACAATTACCATGCTCAAGGTCCAGACTCAGTACCTCATACGTATCGGCTTCGTGCAAGTAAATGGCTTCAGGATGGACAAGCCAAACCGCGCTGGCAGCATCAATTTCACCGATGACCCTGGGAGTACCGTCAGTTTCAACCTGCAAACTGATCACCTGGGTGGTGGTGCTGCGCAGGGAAACCGAGCCGGAGGCAAACTGATCTGCCATCCAATAATAACGCCCCCCCTGCAGGTGCAAAACCCCGGATTGAGCCAGAATGTCCAGAAATGCGATTAACAAATCTTGCGGTAGGTTCCCAAAATGATCAGTCTGATCAAAGGGCAATTCAAAGGCTGCGCACTGCAAATGCTGCGTCAGGATTGAGTAATTATTGGCATCAATCAAGGCATTTTCAGGAGACTTTTCGGTCAGGTATTCAGGATGGAGGGCAAGGTATTGGTCCATGGCATCCGGTGAAGCCACCAGGATCGCGAGTGAGGATTGCCGCTTGCGCCCCGCCCGACCAGCCCTCTGGAGGGTTGTCGCAATAGAGCCAGGATAGCCAATTAGGATAACCGATTCGAGATCGCCAATGTCAATGCCCAATTCCAACGCCGAGGTAGCGACAACAGCTTGAATGGAACCGTTCTTGAAGCCGGTTTCAATTTCCCGGCGTTCATTTTTTAGATAGCCGCTGCGGTATCCCCGAATCTTGGTACGCCAGGCGGGCGGCATCACGTCCAGGAAGTAGGTCAGGATCATTTCGACCGTTCGTCGGGTTCTGGCGAAGATCAGGATCTGATGTCCGGTCAGGAGCATTTTTCTAGCAAATTTGATGCTGGTCTGCAGGCTGCTTTCACGCAAACCCAACTGTTCGTTGACCAGGGGTGGGTTGTATACCAAAAAGTGTCGGTTTCCGTGCGGAGATCCATCCTGATCGACCAATTCCACCGAGCTTTCGATCAGGTTGCCAGCCAGTTCCACAGGATTCCCAATGGTGGCAGAGGTGAGAATAAACTGGGGGTAGGCATGATAAAACCCGGCTATCCGTTTGAGGCGCCGGATGACATTGGCGACGTGCGAGCCGAACACACCCCGGTAGGTGTGCATTTCATCAAGAACCACATATTTTAGACCTGAGAAAAATTGCCGCCAAAGCGTGTGATGAGGCAAAATCCCTTGGTGCAGCATGTCCGGGTTGGTGATAAGAATGGAAGCTGTTTTTCGAATTTCAGCGCGATGCTGTGTGGGAGTGTCACCGTCGTAAATTGCGCTGACAGGATTATATTTCCCGCTGGAAGTTTGCGTCAGTTGCTGCAGCGATTTCAACTGGTCTTGGGCAAGAGCTTTGGTTGGGAAGAGATAGAGTGCCTTCGTCTGGGGATGCTTAATCAGCTCATCCAGGATCGGCAAGTTATAGCACAATGTTTTGCCGCTGGCTGTGCCGGTGGATATGACCACATTGCTGCCATTTTGAATATGTCCGATCGCTTCAGTCTGGTGGCTGTAGAGCTGCTGAATGCCTTGATGGTTGAGGTTAAAGACGAGTTGACTGGAAAGATTTTCGGGAAAGGCTACAAGTTCTGGAGGCGTTGCCAGTTTTACATCCCAGCAAGTAGTGTTTCGCACGAACTCGGCATTCCCCCTCCACGATTCCAAAAGTTCATCAATATTCATGCTGAAGGCGTTTATTCGAGGATTGAAGGTGCTTATTTCGAGGAGGAGCCATTCTGGGAATTTTTCTTCCGGATGGCATCCTTGACCAGCATGTCCATTATGGGATAGATCGCGCCACCCAGACGGGTGGCTAAGAAATAGAGTACCTTGGCTTCGGTTCCGGGAACGATGTTGTATTTTCCTTTTTTTACGTCTTCCAACACAACATGGGCAACTTTACTGGCAGACATGGGCTTATCGGAGCCGGCTATGACCCTGGTTTCGAAGGGTTTGTATTGATCTTCCCAGGCAAGCTGTGGGGTATCAGTATCCGGTGGAAATACGACTGAAACCCGGATGCCTTTGGGTTTCAGTTCTGCTCGCAGGGCATCTGAATAACCGCGCACAGCGAATTTGGAACCGCTGTAGGCTGTATAACCAAAGACTCCCAACACGCCAGCCAGGGATGAAAAATTGATGATATGACCGCTGCCCCGGGTGATCAACTCTGGCAGCAGCACCTGGTTGACATTGACGGTTCCATGAAAGTTGATATTCATGGTCCAACGGAAGATTTCTGGATCCAACATTTCCACATAGCCGGGGCGTGCCACACCGGCTGAGTTAAACACTATATCCGGAACGCCAGTTGTTCGCATGAAAGCGGTCAACTTTTCGGACAACAGATCATAATCTGTAACATCCACAGAAATCGTACCAAGCTGTTGGGTATCATCAACGCGATGGGAACCAATCAGAGTAAGCGCGTCATCAAGGCGTTTCTGATCCCTGGCAAGGATGAAAACCGAGGCGCCAGCTTTAAAAAGCCCTTCTGCCAGCGCCAGACCAATCCCGCTGGATCCGCCGGTAATTAGGATAAGTTTTCCAATGTAGTCTTTCATGATCACTGACCACAGTTACTGCAGGAAGAACCGCTGCAACCAGAGCATGAAGCGGATGAACTGGTAATGTTTTTACCTGAGCTAAAGGCATTTACGAGTGAAAGCAGGCGTTTGACCTGAATGCTTGAGCAATTCGGACAGGTTGTTTGAGAGTCCGCCTGATTGATGGTTCTGAGCAGTTCAAACCTGGTATTACAATTTTGACAAGAATATTCATAGATAGGCATTGTTTTCCTGATTAATTTGGCTTCACCGCCAAATAGATATGTTATCGCTATCCTTCATTTAACCACACTTTATGGCAGTTGTACGTTCGCGTAATGGCTTCGTATGGCTGGGATCAAATATTCGTTGAATGCACGCTGTTGATCATAATCCGGCTGCCAACCCCAATCCTGCCTGGCAGCGCTGTCATCCATATCTTCCGGCCAGGAGTCAACAATGCGCTGCCGGCGTAAATCCGCTTCGAAAGTGATGTGGGAATTCGGGAAAGCCTGGGTGGTGATATTGTAGATTTCCTGAGCGCTCGGGTTGAAACTGGTGACATTGTAGACCTCCTGGGTCAGACACTTTTTTTCGACCTCTTCCAATTGGATCAAGGATTTGATCGCGTCAGGCATGACCATGAAGGGTAAACGCGTATCGGGACGGACAAAACAGGTGTAGGGGGTGCCTTTGGCTGCGGCATGCAGCATTTCCGGCCCGTAATCGCTGGTTCCGCCGGTTGGGATAGTTTCAGCACTGATCAAACCGGGAAAGCGCAAGCACCTGAAATCCACCGTCGGACCGGAAGCGGCATCTGCTGCCAGCTGGCGATAATAATTGCCGTAATAGCGTCCTAAATGTTCGCAATACAGCTTGTTACATCCATACATGGTGGTGGGGTAAGTGTATTCCTGCTCTTTTACCTTCCCCGCACTGTGCTTTACTTCCAGGGAGGACATGCCATATGCGGCGATGGAACTGGGGTAAATGAATTTGACTGACTTTCCCTGCCACTGCGACTGCTCCACGGCTAATCTCAGCAGGTTCAACGAACCTTCCACATTGATCCGGTGGGCTGTTTCTGGGTTGTATTCGGCTTTCGTAGAGAGAATGGAAGCCAGATGAAAGATGGTACGGATTTGATGTTCAACCACCAGCCGACCCAGCAAGATTTGATCCAGGATGTCGCCGACAATCCACTTGGCAACATAAGGCCGGAGATTCTTGTCGAGTGGATTGACGTCCAAAGCCACAATCGGGCAATCCAAGTTGGCAATGTACCTGATCAGACCATGACCAATCTCACCATTTGCTCCTGTAATGAGGACAACTTCCTCGCGCATAACTTCTCTCCTTTGAATTGATTGGTTTATAAAGGCAAGACTACAGAAATACGGCGAACCCCTTTACTGACAGTGGGGTTAACCTGAACTACCACTACCGTCATATCATCATGAGGCTGACCCAAGTCCCGACCAATGGCTTGGTTGAGCAAAAAGTCCGCTAAATCCTGAACAGTTGGCTGCTGTTCTTCCATCAGCGCTTCCACAAAGGTGCACCATTCCACCAATTGGTCATATTGCTCTCCAGCACTGGCTATGCCATCAGAAAACATGATAACGATGAAATCGTTTTCAATTTGGAACTGGTAAACTGACGGTTTCAGGAGGTCAATCTCATTCTGATCACCTTCACAACTGAGGTAATTACTCTGATCACTTCTTACGAGGATCACAGGAATGGAATTATTTTTGGTGAGGATGATCGTACCTGTTTCAAGGTCACAAGAGAGTAGGGAGAGGCTAAATTGCGCTTCCCCCCGATATTCATTTTTCAGCGCAGTTAGAACCGCCCGGGATGCCGCTCCGTCATGAATGCCATCGAAGATTAACGAAAGCAAATGATACACTGCCTTCCTGGTAATTACTTTGGAGCGATGCCCTCCCAATTTTCCTTCTGCCAGGATGATTGATACCCCACCGTTCGGGCGCTCAATCATTTCGACTTGATCCCCTTGCTCAGGAGAGGAATACCGGTCTACTTTTGCGATGGCTACATGAATTTCCATGATTAGATTCTAACCCAAACTTGACATCTTAACCAACGAACGCGCAGAAACATGTACAATAAACCTCAGTTCATAAGTCGATAAGGGAAAATTCTTGATGTGGCATCCCCAAAAAATCATTGGAAGGTTGGTCAGCCTTTGTGTTATTTTCGCCCTTGCAGGCTGCGCGACCCCGGCACAACCAGCCACACTCACAGCTTCGTTGCCAAATCCCACCCTTTCTGAAACTGAAAACCCCATGGGATTGAAAATCAGCCAGATTCAAGGAGCCCAGCACCGATCCCCGATGGATGGGCAAACCGTGGAAAATGTTTATGGCATTGTCACCGCTATCAAAGGTGATGGATTCTACCTGCAGGATCCTAAACCTGACGATGATCCGCGCACATCAGAAGCGATTTTTACTGCCATAAGTGCCTACAGAAAGGTGGCAGTCGGCGACGAAGTCGCAATCTACAACGGCATTGTCCGGGAGTACAACCCGGCTGGCATCGGCGAGAATTCGTTGACCATCACCCAAATCCAGACTTCCGATTACGAAGTGATCACCAGTGATAACCCACTCCCAGAACCCATGGTGCTGGGAGCGGACGGCAGGGCTATCCCAAATCAAATCATCAAAAACGACGTTAATGGATATGCAGGCCGGGATGGCATCTTTGATCCCGAAGAGAATGGGATGGATTTCTTTGAAAGCGTGGAGTCCATGCGGGTTCAAGTCAACAATGCCATCGCCGTCAGTGCCACCTCGGCTTACAAGGAAGTCGTCATTGTGGCTGATGGTGCTGAGGATGCCAGTGTATTATCCGAACGGGGAGTGTTGGTATTGCAAGAAGATGATTCTAATCCTGAAAGGATTATGTTGGATGACGCCTTCATCACCATGCCGGATATATTGGTAGGCGCGGAATTTACGACACCCATTATTGGAATCATGGATTACACGTTTGGGAATTTCAAATTACAGCCCACCACAAAGCTGAAATTCATCCAGGGCGCTCAGCCTTTCGATGCCATTTCATTTGAACCAAACTCTTCCCAGATTTCCATTGCCACCTACAACGTGGAGAACCTGGATGCCCTGGACAACCCCTCCAAGTTAACCGTGCTTGCCCATGATATTATCAAAGTATTGCGGACTCCGGATATTATTGCGCTGCAAGAGATCCAGGATAATGACGGTTTGCTTGATTCCTCCGTTACTGCCGCCGATCAGACTCTCGCCGGTATACTCAATGCCATCAGGCTGGCAGGTGGTCCCGAATATCGGGCACTCTCGATTGATCCTGAGCGCAACGCTGATGGAGGTGCCTTGGGCAGAAATATCCGGGTCGCCTTGCTTTATCGCACCGACCGCGGGCTGACCAAGGTTGAGGGTTCTTCAGGTGACGCGGACTCTGCCGTGGTGGTGCAAAACATAGGGGGCAAGCCGGTTCTGAGCCTTAACCCCGGCAGGATTTCCCCCATGAGTCACGCGTTTATGGACAGCCGAAAGCCCTTGGTTGCCCAATTCCGCTTCAAGAACCAAGACCTGTTCGTAATCGTCAATCATCTGAACTCAAAAGGTGAAGACGGACCTTTGTATGGCGATATTCAACCGCCACCCTTGAATTCAGAACTGCAGCGCGTGGAGCAGACTGTCCAAATCAATACATTTGTAGATGGGTTACTGAGTTTCGCCCCCCTTGCAAACGTGGTTGTGCTGGGTGATCTTAACGATTTTCCCTGGTCTGAACCTGTAAAAACACTATGTGGGGATGTTCTTGTGAATCTCGTCGAGCAACTGCCCCCAAATGAGCGTTATACCTATATCCACGAGGGAAACGGTCAGGTGCTTGATCAGATATTGGTCAGTGAAGCCCTTTCCGATAGAGTTGATTATTTTAATATTGCCCATGTAAACTCTGAACAGCTGTACGACGCACGCCTGAGCGATCACGATCCGGTCCTGGCAGTATTTGGCTTTGAATGAACTTAAAAGCAGTGCCACTTTGTTTCTAAATGACTTGTAAATAACTATGAAGAATAATGCAATCAATTTACCGATAATTACCCTGATATTCCTACTTAGTGCGTGTAGTATTATCGCAGATTCGGAGCAAACATCCGCTGTCCCGCCTTCACCGAAAGCGGCGCAGCCACAAGTAACGCCGGTATCAGCGGGAGAAAGTGAGGTCCTCGATATTCCGTTGCCAGACTCAATCGACGAAGCAGATATGGAATTTTCCGGTCTGGCCTGGTATCAGGATAACCTGATCTTACTGCCTCAATATCCGAACCGGCAACAAAAAGATGGACTGGGGCAGATTTATTCCATTGAAAAGTCCACTTTATTGGAATACATCGCCGATCCTGATGGAAGACCGGTGGAATTTACGTCCATTCTCTTTGATGATGGTGGTTTGAGTGAGTCGCTCAAGAGTTTTGAAGGCTTTGAGGCCATTGTTTTTAATGACGATCAGGTTTATCTGACCATCGAAACCAGAAACGGAAACCCGATGATGGGTTACCTGGTCAGAGGTCTGGTTGCGAGTGATAAAATCACACTGGATCCAGAAAGCCTGGTTGAATTGCCTTCGCAAGCCAATTTTTCGAACGCCTCCGATGAGGCTGTCACTATTTTTGATGGAAAGATTTACACATTTTTTGAAGACAACGGCGAGACCCAAAATCCTGACCCGAAGGCTCACGTTTTCACGTCAGAAATGGCTATTGACTCCATGATAACCTTCCCACAGATTGAATACCGGGTAACCGATGCCACCGAAGTTCAGCCTGATGGTACCTTTTGGGTGATGAATTACTTCTATCCTGGGGATACCCACCTGGCGGCAGCAAGCGACCCGATCGCGGATAAGTTTGGCAAAGGACCCACACATCAAGCTTCTGAAAGCGTCGAACGTATCCTGGAATTAACCCTCACGGACGGCCAAATTGTACTCTCAGATGCTGCGCCCATTCAGTTTCACTTGTTAGCGGATGGTGAGTCCAGGAATTGGGAGGGACTTGCCAGGCTCGATGATGTTGGGTTTATCGTAGTTACGGATAAATTCCCTGAAACTATCTTGGGATTCGTTTCAGCTTTAAGGTAAAATCCAAGAAGATTTTAAAGTCTTGGTGTGGTTGTTAACTTGTTATTCATATTATGTTGACCAAAGTCAGGTAAAATTACTGTGTTAAAGGGAATTACCTGAAGATCATGTTGGTTTGTGGAGGATTCATTGGCTGAAAACACCATCAAAACCAAGCAGGCACATGGCGGAAACCTGCATTGGCTGAAAACCAAAGAGCAAATTACCGGCTATCTGTACATCCTTCCCGCCTTGATCATTATTCTTGTTTTTGGTATTTTCCCCATCGGATATTCAATTTATATGAGCCTGTTCAACTGGCAGGTTACCAAGGGTCCTTTTGTTGGAGACAAGAACTACCTTTTGATCTTTGGTTCATGGAAGAACCTTGCCATTTTGTTGATTGGATTAGCCTTGTTGATCGTAGGCAGTCGGGTCTGGGGGCGCGCCTTCAATACGTTAAGTAATGGGAAACGCATCGCGCACATAATCGGCGCGTTGGTTCTGATCCTTGGGGGCATCGTCTTCATTTCCGGATGGGGGCAGATGTACGAGACCGGAAATAAGGAGTTTCTCGATTCGCTTATTGTGACAATCTATTACGCGTTGGGCACTGTGCCTGCAGAGATCATCATCGGATTGGTATTAGCATATATCCTATACCAGGATATTATTGGCAAAGAAGCCTTCCGGATGATCTATTTTTTGCCTTACGTCACACCTTCAATCAGTTCAGCGGTTGTATTCCAGATCATTTTTTCCAGCCGTGAAACCTCCTTGGCAAACACAATCATTGGTTGGTTTGGAATAGATCCTCTCAGATGGCGGTTTGAGCCGCGCCCGGTGCTTGAACTGCTTGGGATTAACCTTCCTGGCGTTCTGGCTGGACCTAGCTTGGCGCTGGTGACCATTATGATATTTGGTGTCTGGACCTTTGTTGGATACAACACAGTCATTTTCCTGGCAGGTTTGGGCAATATTCCCAAGGAGATCTATGAGGCTGCAGAGATGGATGGCGGAAGCAAATGGGATCAGTTCTGGAATATCACCATTCCAATGATCTCGCCGGTGACATTCTATCTGACCCTAATCGGGTTTATTGGAACATTCAAGGCATTCAATCATATTTATGTACTTAGAACTCCGAGCGCGCAAGACACGGTCATTACTACCAGCCTGCTCGTGTTCGATCGTTTTTATAAAGCCAATCAATATGGCATAGCTACAGCCCAGGCGATCGTCCTCTTTGTGATCATTTTGGGCTTGACATTGGCGCAAAACAAAGTAATGGGAGAGCGGGTATTTTATGGATAATTCTCAAGTACTTGCTGCGCCGCTTGAAAAAAAGAAAAAAGGTAAAAACAGCTTTGGAAGAGTATTTGGTAAAGCCCTGCTTTACGTGATCCTGATACTCGGTGCCGTTATATTTATATTCCCATTTTTTTGGATGATCTCAACATCCTTGATGACCCTTGGTGAGACGATCACCCGGGCAATAGTTCCCAAAGTTCCCCAATGGAGTAATTACGTGGATGCCTGGGAGCAGGCGAAGTTTTCCAAGTACTTTCTCAACAGTGTGCTGGTCACTGTGGGAACCCTGGCAGGTCTCTTATTTACTTCAATTCTGGCAGGTTATGCCTTTGGAAGAATTGAATTCAAAGGGAAGAATTTGTTGTTTGGCCTTTTCCTTGCGACCATGATGATCCCTGAATCGGTAACCCTGATCCCGAACTACATGCTGATCCGCGGCACGATCATTCCACTGCCTGGCGGCACCTGGATCAACACCTATTGGGCATTAACGGTCCCATTTATGGCAAATGCTTTCAGCATCTTCCTGCTCAAACAATTTTTTGCCCAAGTACCAAATGAATTATGGGATGCTGCCAGGATTGATGGATGCGATCATACGCGTTTCTTGATCCAGGTGGTATTACCGATCAGCAAGGCACCCATCATGACCGTACTGCTATTTGGTTTCACAGGATCCTGGAATGCTTTCCAATGGCCGTTATTGGTTACCACCAAGGATACCTGGCGGCCGCTCATGGTCGGCTTGTGGTCATTCGTAACCGAAGCAGGACCGAAAACGCATTTGTTAATGGCCGGCGCGGTCATTACCATTATTCCGATTTTGATCGTGTACTTCCTGACCCAGAAGCAATTTACCCAAGGAATAGCCACAACCGGGTTGAAGGGATAGTATAATGTTGTATTGGATATACCGAAGGAACTATAATCCCCTTCGCTTATCAGAAACTTCAAATCATAAAGTTCAAAATGGAGGTTTTGAAAAATGAGAAGAAAGTCTGTATTGTTTATCGCAATCCTTTTGATTGCATCCATGGTCTTGGGCGCTTGCGCGCAAGCAACCGAAGCACCCACAGAAGTTCCCACCGAAGCTCCAACTGAAGAAGTGACCGAGGTTCCAACAGAAATCCCAGTTGAAACCGATCCCTGGGCTGATGTTGTCCCCGCCAAAGAGATTGTCTGGTGGCATCAGCATACTGGTGAAGAACGTGAAACTGCCATCGCAGAAATTGTCGCAGATTTCAATGCCACCAACGAATATGGCATTACCCTGACTGCAGAATATGCCGGCGGTTATGGCGATATCTTCAACAAGATGCTCCCTCTCCTCAACACCCCGGATGTTCCCGACATCGTGGTTGGTTATCAGAACCAGGTCGCGACCTATCAACTGGCCGATGCCATGTTTGATATGAACGAGCTGATAGATCACCCGACCTATGGTATCTCAAAGGAAGATCAGGCTGACTTTATTCCTATCTTCTTTGAACAGGATGTTTTCCCGGCCTTCGGAAATGCCCGTTTGGGTTTGGCTCCCAACCGCTCCATGGAAGTGGTGTTCTACAACATGGACTGGCTGAAGGAACTTGGTTATGACGCTCCGCCCACTACTCCTGAAGAATTCAAGGAAATGGCTTGCAAAGCATCCACAACCCCGTTCAGTGGCGCCAAGACTGAAGGCAATATTGGCTACGAGCTGAGTGTTGATACTTCCCGCTTTGCCAGCTGGACCTATGCATTTGGCGGCGATATGTTTGACTATGACAACTACCAGTTTACCCTTGATAGTGACGCAGCAGTCGAAGCATGGACATTCGTGCAAGGTCTTTTCAAAGATGGCTGCGCCCGCCTGGTGACTGAAAACTATGGCGACCAGACTGATTTTGGTAATGGCACCCTGCTGTTTAGCATTGGCTCCAGCTCCGGTTTACCTTACTACAAATCTGCTGTTGACGATGCCGCTGCCTTCGAGTGGTCTGTCGCAGCTCTTCCGCACACCACTGCTGATCCAGTACAAAATGTGTATGGCGCCAGTGTTTCCATCCCCAAATCCACTCCAGAACGCGAACTGGCTGCCTGGATCTTCATCAAGTATTACACCAGCCCCGAAGTACAGGCCAAATGGGCCGAGGCATCAGGTTATTTCCCGGTGCGTCAGAGTGTTGCTGATACGATGGGCGATTTCTTTGCTGCCAATCCAGCCTACAAGACTGCCTTTGATTTGCTTCAATATGGTCACTTCGAGCCCCCAGTGCCAGGTTACGATTTCGTTCGCGATGACTATATCGAACCAGCTATTGTAGCCATTGTGGATAATCCAACTGATGATGTCAAGACTATATTAGCCGCAGCTAATATTGAGGCGAATATCATTCTTGGCGAGCAAATGGATCAGATGAAGTAATTTCATCAGTAAAAGTTAGTACAATAACCCTCCAGCAACCTGGAGGGTTATTTTTATGCTATACTTTCTTTACCGGGGATGCCAGGTCTCGACGGGAGAGGCTGGTTCCGGATTGCGAGCCGAGAGGTACCGACCTCGTTAACTCAGTACAAAAAACAAGTGCCAAAAGCACAAATTATGCTGCTCTTCCCCTCGCTGCATAAGTGAGGTGAAAGTAGCGACCTCCCAATGTTGAGGTCACGTCTCCTGAGGCCGTCTTTCCGGCCGGAATCAGTCAAGACGTCATAAAAGTCGGAATGCGGTCCATCATGCCGCGGGATGGGCTTAAGCGGGCTTTCGGGCTCAAGCGGATGGTCTGATGGCAGTTTGGTCGGTTGACCTGCCAGCGGATGAAATTGAATAACCGACTATGCTCGTAGAGATTCGAGAGTCTAATCTTTCGGACGCGGGTTCGATTCCCGCCATCTCCACTAAAAAGACTGCCAGACCAAGGCAGTCTTTTTATATAAATTTGACGATTTGGCTGGATCAGCGGGGTTGGAAAAAAGAATCAGGATTAATTCATTCTGGTCCCAAATTGCCTGTCATTTGCCCTGGATTATTTTGTATAATCCCTGCTCATCCAGAATGGGCACACCCAATTCCAGGGCTTTGGAGTATTTCGAACCGGGTTCCTCACCAAGCACCAGGTAGCTGGTTTTGCTGCTCACCGAACCGGTTACCTTGCCGCCATTGGCTTCGATCAATGTGCCGGCTTCTTCTCTGGATAAACTGAGCAGGGTGCCGGTTATCACAAAGGTTAATCCTTCCAGGGATAATTTGCCTGCTTCAGTAGACTCTGCCTGTTCAACCGGCCAGACACCGTTCTGTTTCAATTTCGCCAGCACCTCCTGGTTGTGCGATTGGGCAAACCAGTTACTGATGGATTGTGCGATGTTTGGACCGATACCTTCTAGCATCTCGAGGACATTGATATCCACCTGGCTGAGCGTGTCAAGGTTGCGGAAAGTTTTGGCAAGTTTGCGGGCGGCCACTTCGCCAACCCCATGGATACCAAGTCCAATGATCAGGCGTTCCAAGGGCTGTTTTTTCGAATCCAAGATGGCGGCCAGCAAGTTGTCGGCTTTCTTTTCTCCAAATTTTTCCAGGGTCAACAGGTCTTCCCTGGTGAGGGTGTATAGATCGGCCGCGGAATGAACCAGGTGGTTCTTAGTCAGTTGCGCTACAATTTGTGATCCAAGGCCGTTGATGTCCATGGCCCCGCGCGAGGCAAAATTTTCGATATTACGCGTCAACTGCGCTGGGCAGCTGCTGTTGACACAGTAATAGGCGACTTCTTCCGGCAGTTTTTCGATCTCTGAGCCGCAGGACGGGCAGTAAAGCGGGACCTCGAAGATTTTTTCTTGTCCGGCCCTTTTCTCAGGCAGTGGCCCAAGGATATAAGGAATTACCTCGCCAGCCCGTTTAAGCAGGACTTGATCACCGATGCGGATGTCCTTCTCTCGGATGAAGTCGAAATTATGCAGAGTGGCTTGTTTTACTACCACACCGCCAATACTGACAGGTTTCAACACTGCCAGAGGGGTCAGTACCCCGGTACGTCCGACATTGACCTGGATGTCCAACAGGGTCGTTTCCACCTCCACACCGGGGTATTTGAAAGCCAGAGCACTCCGGGGATCTTTTCCCACAAAACCGAGCCGGCCGGCCAATTTCTGATCGTTGATTTTTATGACGACCCCGTCGGCATCGTAGGGCCATTCATGGCGCGCTGATGCCTGTCTCTCGCAGATCTGGATGGCACTCTCGATATCTTTCGCGCTCCAGCGCAGTGGGTTTACCGGGAAACCGAACTCCTCAAGGTACTTAAGGATGCCTGATTGGGTTGGGGGTACCTCTTCGCTGGAAAGAAGGATCTGGTAAAGATACAGCTTGAGTGGGCGTTGGGCTGTGATGGAAGGATCCAACTGCCTCAATGAGCCGGCTGCGGTATTTCTGGGATTTAGGTAGGGCTTCTCCCCGCGAGCTTCGAGCTCTGCGTTGAGTTTTTCAAAGTCTTTCCTGGTGATAATCGATTCTCCACGGACGACAAGCCGTTCTGGTGGTGGAAAATTCCCGGAGATTGGAATGCGCAAGGGCAGGGATGGAATGGTCTTAAGGTTCTCGGTAATGTCTTCGCCGACCAACCCATCTCCGCGCGTGGCACCCAGGACAAACCGGCCTTGCTCGTAGTGAAGGACAACAGTGAGTCCATCCAGTTTCGGTTCCAATACGTAGTCGGCATCAGTAACCTCAGGCACAATTCGCAGGATGCGCTCGTACCAATCCAACGCATCCTGCCGGCCAAAACCATTTGCCAGGCTTAGTATTGGGGCAGGGTGTGTGACTTTGCGGAATTTTTCAAGAGGCTGACCGCCACTGCGTTGGGTAGGCGAATCCGGAGTGATCAGCTCCGGGTGTTCCGCTTCAATGCGCTTAAGCTGGTTAAAGAGTTGGTCATATTCATAATCGCTGATGACCGGCAGGTCCAGCGTATGGTAGCGGTAGTTGTGATAATTGATTTGCTGACGGAGATGTTCAAGCTGCTTTTGGAGGTCGGTTTCGCTCATGAGTCACCTTTTTGCAAGTAAAAATATTAAAATATTATATCAGCAGGTTGGGCACCGGGCTTAAAACGAAAGCTAAAAATGAAGCTAAAAATATGGGAAAGGTGTTCCCGGTGAGACTCGAACTCACATGACCGGCTTCGGAGGCCGATGCCTTATCCATTAGGCCACGGGAACAACCGACCTATTATACCTAACTTTTATGGCGGACTGCGCTTCAATTTCGCATTGTGTAAGCGCTATCTACTGTAATTGTTCCAGCAGTTTGTCAAATTTGCTGACCAGTTCCGGGTGTTTTTCCAGGTAGACATTGTGACCATCCGCGTAGCTTCTAGGTATAATGTGAAAATGAAGATGGAAGATGCTCTGTTGGGCTTCCTGACCTGAATTATTGAACAACTGGATATTGCTGATCCCCAATTTTTCCTGGTACAACATGCAAATCTGTTTCACTGCTAGGATTACTTCCTGCAAAATTTCCTCTGGGACATCGAAAATGTCCTGATAATGTTTTTTGGGAATTACCAGGGTATGATATTCATTGACCGGATCAAGATCCAAAAACGCCAGGACGTGTTGGTTTTCAAAGACTTTCCAACACTTTATTTCATTGTTTACGATTTTGCAGAACAAGCAGTCATCCATTTATTCCTCGTCAGGTAGGTCAAAATACAGCCTGGTTCGATGGATCTGACATAAAGCCGGATCCAGCCGTAATAGTTCCAAAAGCTCATCCGGGCGGCCGTTCGCCTGGGGCAGCGCGCTCATCCGGAGGAAAAGGCTTTCTCCTTCAGGGAGCGATTCCCAGCGGATGGATTCAATTGTCGGTTTAAGATTGATGGATTTTCGCCTTCGCTCGAACGGAATGGAAGGTTGTGTCAATAGCGTTTGGAGATCAGAATGGATTTGTGCAAGGTCGGCGCTCTCCGGAAAGCTGATGCGATACTCACTGGCGACCAGGTTGGCCTGGAGGCTGGACAGCTGGTTGGGTACCGCATTCACCTCCAGGACTTTCAAGTCCGCAGGTAAAGCTTTTGTAAGGCTCTCTTTGATCATCTTGGGTTCCACTGTCTGATCCAGCCAAAAATCGAGCAGTTCACAACTGCTGGAAAATCCAAGAGGCAAGGCGCTGGCGATATTGAGCCTTACTTTGGGGTTGAAACCCTGGCTGTAACGCAGCGGTAGCCCGGAGCGCCGCAAGGCACGCTCAAACAGACGTTGCAAGTCCAGGTGCCCGATGAAACGCAAATCGCCGTCCTTACTGAAACAGACCCGAACACGTTGTGGAGTAACGCTCATTTTACGGGCACCCCCAATAGAAAGATGCGTCAAGCGGTCGAATTTCCTCAAAGGAATCCTGGATGCCACAGTTAAAACAACCCAGGCGGCAGTCCTGGCGGGTTCTCCCTGCCTGACTCCATCGCAAGTCCTGGAGCAGGAACTGCTTATCTACTCCGGTGGAAATATGATCCCACGGCAGGGTCTCATCAAGTCCGCGTTCCCGGCGCGTATAAAAATTGGGGTCAATGCCAACCTGCGTAAAAGCATCCGTCCAAGCTTGCAGGTTCAAACGCTCGCTCCAGGCATCAAATTTGGCTCCGTTTTGCCAGGCACGAAGGATCACTGCGCCAAGCCGGCGGTCTCCGCGGGAGAGCCAGCTTTCCAGCACGGTGGTGTCCAATGGGTTAAAAGTCATCTTGATGCCGGATTTACGGGTGCCATCCTTAAGCAGGTTGATTTTTGCTTGAATGGATTCAACGCTATCTACTGAATACCATTGGAAAGGGGTGTGCGGCTTGGGGATGAAGGTGGCAATGCCAAGGTGAATGCGGATACGATTGCCCTTGATAGATTTGCCAATCTGCTGGATCGTTCGGGACAGGTCTAGTATGGCTTGCACATCCTCCATCGTCTCCTGCGGCAGACCGATCATGAAATACAGTTTGAGACTGAGCCAACCATGTTCAAAGATGGTACGGACTGTCTCTAAAAGCAGTGCCTCGTCCAGCGGTTTGTTGATGATGGCTCGCATGCGCTCAGTTGCTGCTTCGGGAGCGATGGTAAACCCCCCGCTGGGGCGCAGTTCCTTCAGTTCATCCATCAAGTCCACTGAAAAGGAAGCAATCCTCAGGGAAGGCAAGCTGACCTGAAGACGGCGGTCATGGAAATTTTCATACACAGCTTGAATAATTTCAAGGATGTGGGTGTGATCTGAGGAAGAAAGCGAGAGCAAACCGGCTTGTTCGTAGCCTGTGGCGTCCAAACCCTGCTGGATGGCATTGGTGATATCCTGGACATTGCGTTCCCGCACGGGGCGGTTGACCATGCCGGCATGGCAGAAACGGCATCCTCTCGTGCAGCCGCGCATAATTTCGATCGAAATGCGGTCATGCACGGTTTCAACATTAGGCACCAGAAAGCGAGTGGCGGGGGGAGGCAGTTTGGCGACAATGCGCTTTTGAACCGATGGTCTGATTCCAGGGATGCGGGGAAGCACCGATTGAATCGCGCCGTTAGGGAAGTAGCTGACCTCATACAATGACGGAACATACACCCCATTTATTTTTGCCAGTTGCGCAAGCAGGTCTTGCCGGTCTTTGCCGGATTGCTTCCAAAGTTGGTAGACTCGTGTGATCTCCAGGATGACCTCTTCACCCTCGCCAATGGTAAAGGCATCAATAAAATCCGCCATTGGTTCAGGATTGAAACACGCCTGACCTCCGGCAATGACGAGCGGGTCTGTTACAGTTCTCAGATCGCTCTCAAGCGGGATGCAGGAAAGATCTAGTAAATTTAAGACATTCGTGTAGATTAGTTCGTACGGAAGAGTTATGCCTATAATATCAAAGTCATGCAATGGAGTCTTGGATTCGAGCGAAAATAGGGGAATTCCATTTTCTCGCATCTGGGCTTCCATATCTAACCAAGGTGCATAAGCTCGTTCTGCCAGAATGTCCGGTTGGGCGTTGAGAATGTCGTACAGAATCGCCAGGCCCAAATTGGGCTGTCCCAAATCATAAATGTCTGGAAAGACCAGAGCCACATGGGTGAGGACAGAATTCCAACATTTCGTTATCTGATTATGTTCACCGCCGACATAGCGACCTGGCTTTTCAACATGGTAAAGGATTTGTTCGAGTTTGTTTTTTGGAAAAGAATTCATTATTCTTTCAACTTGGAATAAAGATTTGTGATACTTAAAATATCATGAGCGGTCTATTATATGACAATCTGAGCTACAGTGGTTACGAACTAACAACAAGGTTTCTGGGATGATGCGCGTTCAGTCTCCCATGAACAGCCCTACCACCAAAGTTGATCCATAGACCAGATCATTGGGGAGGGTATCCGGCAGGAGTTCAGGAGGCAGGTTATAACTGGCTTCCAATCGCTTATCTTTATTGAAGATGAATACCTGTGCATTGGTTTTAATGACCCAGTAAAGGCCATTGGAGACAATATTATTACTGCCTTTTGTCAGGTAAGGCTGATAGTCAAAAGCAGGCTGCATGTCCGACCAGTTTTGCACTGTCAGCGCAGAACAGGATTCAGCCGAACCTTGCTCAATAAATGTATCTCCTCTAAGATCAAAGACATTGTTCAAACAGCAACGCCTCTCCTGGTAAATCGCTTCTCGGCTGGAGCTGTTGTAAAGCTCCAGCGTTGTGAGGATTGAATTATCCCCTTCTGATGTGCCGTAACAAAGCAAGGCGTTCTTATTTGCCGGGTCCACCCCATAGACCAGCGTTCCCAACCGGTCCGTGGGGTTATCAGTGTGTGCCATGTTTTCAATGGACAGGGGAATCGGCACCATTTCATCCGTCTTTTCACCAGTTTCCAGGTTAAATGTACGATAATGAGCAAATTCACCCTCTGCATTTCTCACAGGGAGTGTAAAGGTCCAAATTGCCAGATTGGCAGATCCGTTTGCGATCCCGAGAGTGCCAGGGTTGAAGGATACTTCTCCCTCTGGTACGGCATTTAAAGCTGGTGAAACAACTTGGATATCCAGATTGGTATTAATCAGATACATTTCGCTGGTTGAAGAGGATGGGATCACCAGCAGTTTGTCTCCATACCAGAGGGATTGGAAATACCAGCTAAAAGGAAGTTTTTCGGTCTGAGTGGCTCCGTCTGGGCTTAGTTTAGAAATGTAGTTGTCTTTGAAACCGTAGGTGATGTAGAGGTTGTTTTGGGAATCTATTGCCGATGGACCTTGTAAATACATTCCCTCCTGCACAATTGGGATGGCAGCATACTCTAAGTCTTTGTTCAGTGAGAAAGATGCGATTTCACTTCCTGATTGTGTTTTCCGGATATAGGAAACGGCAGCGGGGATAGAACCCTCCTCAGGATCGTTGGAAATTTCAGCCGGTGATGGCACAGTGGCGCTGGGCTCGGGCAACGTTTTTTCTTGAGCGGGGCTGGGTTCTGAAGCGGGGGGTAATGCCGTTTCATCTTTTAGCGGCGTTTCTGCTGGTGCGCGCTGGCTGTTACAGGCGGTACAAGACAGCAGAAAGAATAAAACAGCAAGTAAGGTGACCTTCTTTATCATGTTATTGATCCTACACTATGTTTCTACCTCAGATGGATAGGAACGATTGTGATCGTGATCAATAAACGTCTATACTGTGTGTAAGGGATGGCTGCCAGGCATAGTTCAAACGGTCGCTGGTATGGGCACTATATCTGAGCGGGTTCAATCCGCTTACCATTACCACATGCTCGTTGGGTATTGTACCTAAATCTCCTAAGCCCAAAAGAGAAGAACTTGTGTAGTAGCCAAGATCGTTTCCGATGATATAGGTGACCAGGCCGGTAACGTTGTACCAAGCATAGGTATAAGGCTGCCATGTGGAGTCAGTGGCCATTCCACCATACGTTAAAGCCTGAGAAACGTAATTGGCGCAGTCATTACAATCGTACTGGGAATACGAGCTATTCCAGTGAGTCTTATCCTGATAGACCGGGCTGCCATCTGCAGCGTAGCCACAAATCAGTTTTGTAGTTGCGACGTAGCTTCTGATGTAAACTGCGGCTGTTGAACCATAGTAATTAATACTCACATCGTTTGGGCTCTGACTATCTGCACTGGTAGCGGTTCTCAGATAGCTATCCCTTAAATCTTTTGCCATTGAAGCGATGGGTGTGACGTAAATCTGGTAATCTGGCATGAGTGTCAGATCGGGTTCAATTCGAACCGCACCGCCGTCGGTCCACAGCAACTTATCAGTTCCAGAATCGTCTTTTGACTCGCTGGAGTATTCATCCGAAAGTAAGCGTCCCGTTGCCGGGTCATAGGTTATCTTGTGCGAATTAATGAAGGTTATCGTGAATTCACCTTCATCTATAGATTGTTGAACAGCCACCAATATTTCATTTGCATATTTTTGAAGCTTTGAGGCGATCGCTTTATCTTTAGTTTGTTCGATGGCCAACATGGCGGCTTTGTAGACAGGGTAGTCTTTGGCAACTTGCAATATTGGTTTACCAGTTAACTGCAAAACTTCTATAACGTCAACTTCTCCGTTTTCTTTGAATGAGAGGCTGGACTGGTCAAATTGGGATTCGATTCTGGTTAAGTCCGAATGGAGCCCTAGATCGAAATACCTCTCATAAAAACCTTGGCGTTCTTCCGCTATCTCCAAAACAGCTTTGGATAGGTTTGAATCAGGAAGGGGGTCAGAAGTGTTAACAGCGTCTTCATAACTGTGCAGAGTTGCGATCAATGGGGTTTCAGATACGGTTTGCGCGGAGACCGCTTGAACTGATGTAAGACAGAGTGACAGAAAGACAACTAACAACATAATTGGGGCTTGCCCAAGTGACTTTAGTTTCATTTCGATTCCTTTCTACAGGTCACCTTAAAAGTTATTATAGCAGAAAATAAGGAAAAGGCAAATTCATTGCAGTAATTCTCAATATGAATAAGACTGTGGCGGTCACATTTTGTAAAACAAGCAAAAACTCAACAAAAGTGGGAACACAAGCCTATTTTAGTTCAGCTTTTAACCCATTGGTGGGAAATTTGCGCTCCCAAAATGCCATAATGAGAATTGCGGGAATAATAATGCTATTAATAAAGTATGATATAATATTTTTATTGATCTTACGGGAGCTTATGGTTGTATCTGCGGAGGGTTAATGTCGGAACAAAAGAGTAAACAGCAGGGTTTTTCTCTTGAAGTTTACTTGTTAATTCTATTGATCATCCAGGTTCTCTTATTAGGTTTGGTACTTTTCAAAGTAACTCAGCTGGAAACCCACCTATTAAAGAATGATGCCGCCACAAATCCTACAAATAACATAATTATTGACGATGTTAGTTTCGGTTTTTTGCCTCCAATCGGTATGCCCAATGCAAAAGTGCAAATAATCACCTTTATTGATTATCAATGTCCGTATTGTGCTCAAACAACTGAAATCTTCAATAATCTTTTGAACAAGTATCCAAATCAGATTCAAATTCATATCAGGAACTTCCCTCTCGAAGGCCATCCTTTAGCCAAAAAAGCAGCTATCGCCGCCTATTGCGCCAATGAACAAGGAAAGTTTTGGGAGTATCACGACTTGTTGTTTTCGAATCAAAAGACGTTAACTGATGATAGTTTTCTTCGTTTGGCAGAAGAGATAAATTTGAACTCCGAACTGTTTCTCGAGTGTCAGAACTCAGAAGATTCACTTCAGACGATTAACCAGGATATGACAGATGCCAATACCTATGGTATTTCCGGAACACCGGCAACAATTATCAATGGTGAAATGATATTTGGTGCGGATGCAGAAAAGATCAATTTGCTTGTAGACCGTAAGCTCAAGGAAATGCCCTGATAAAGTAAAACTGATCCCAAGAATGAAAATAGTACGAATGGAGGCGAAATGTCAAAGTCAATAAAGTTTCAAAAAGGCTTATTGATAAGCCTGATTGTCATTTGTTCCGTGTTTCTGGTTCTCTCTATGACCACATCGGTCCAAGCTGCTCAAAAGTATGCCTCAATCGAATCTCCGCTTCGTATGCCGTGTATTTCAAATCAGTGTGTAGTCAGGTTCGACTGTATTCAAACAGGGCTTATGGCTATGTGCCCACTGTATTGCGAACGGCCTGACGGCACATGGTTTTGCAACGGGGGATCATACTGCAGTGTCTGTAATTGAGCAGTGGGTTGTTAATTGATGACTAAAACTAAATTCATTCACCTGGGATTAGTTCGAAATGTACAAGCAGCAGCTTTAGCTGCTGCTTGTATCACCCTGCTCATGATGATTGCCATCCTCCAACAAATAAACTCAGCAAACCTCGATCTAAACAAAAGCCTTACCGGCCTTCCCCGTCAAACCTATGATATCCTCGTGCGCAGTCCCCAGGCGATTGATCCGATCGAGGTTAAGTATGATCTTATTGAACCCAACCACCTGAACGGAATAAACGGAGGGATCAGCTTTGCCCAATTCGAACAAATCAAGACGATTGCGGATGTCGAAGTTGCGGCTCCCGTGGCTATGCTCGGCTATTATCCTCAAAATTTAAATATGATCAAGTTACTCGATCCCCTTCCTTGGGGTCTATATAAGATCGAGTTAAGCAACCGGGTGAGCAATGGCATCAATGCTTATGAGGTTAAATACAAAAACCCAGTCTATGGCTTCTATACTGATGCCCGCTCCTTCTCTTTGGGCGTGGACTTTGAGAGGGAAACGGCAATAATAAAGGAGAAGGGATATTTTAGAGTTTCTAATCTCGATGACACCAGTGACTTCGGTTTCTGGATGAGCAACGGTATAAAAGAGATCCTGGTTGCCGCAATAGATCCGGAAGAGGAAGCCAAATTATTAGGTCTCGATCAATTAATTATTAAAGGGACATACTTATCTTCTGATAATTCATCCTTACCAAGCGATTACGGGCTTAAATTCATCCAGGTACCCGCTCTCTTAAACAATAAAAATTATTTGGATCAGACTTATTTAGTGAAGTTGACGCGACTTGAGGTTCCATATGCTAATAAAGGTGACGCACTTGACCAAATGGAATCTTTACCGGCTATTGCGGAGCTTAATAATTACCCGGAATCGAATATCTACCAGTTCGAAATTCCCATGTCAGGTTTCAATACCTCGATGGACAGTTTATTAACCGTCAAGGACAATCAAGTAATAAGCCAAAGGAATGCCGTTCTTGCAATCGATGGAAAACAGTCGAGCCCGAGCAAGGTAAGTTATGAAGTCTATAATGGCAAAGTAGAAGGATGGCAGGGCTTCGAACCGATCTTTGAAGCCGTTCCCCAAGCACTCATCGGCGGTGAAGACGATGACATGGATACTTTTTTTTGTGATTCAAGCGCACAGACTTGCTTAAATAACCGCATATGGGAAATTCCTGCTGAAATCAGCTATCGTCCACAGTCCCTTTCGTCGAATCAAATGTCTATTTATTTCTATGGAGTTGGGCAGTATGACGTTGAACAAATTATCAAAGCCCATGCCAACGAGCTAAACGAAGTGCCCCTGGAAACCTATAACCCCCCAGAAGCCACGCTTAAATATTCCGACGATGGTAAGGAACTTCCACAACCAATACCGATTCACCCAACCTTGAATTCCTATGGCTACCTAACCACCCCGCCTGATGCATTAATCTCGTTAGCCTCTTTGCAGGAATTAATACTGAACAGTTGCACTGTCTACCCAGAGAATTCCTCCAATGGCTTGGAGCAAATCGAATGTCCACAAAAGGACAACTTTATTTCCGCCATCCGCGTTCGGGTAGGTGGGATCACCACCATGGATGAAAGCGCTGAAGAAAAAGTGATCGCAGTTGCCAAAGAGATTACTGAACTCACCGGGTTGAAGGCTGATGTGATGGTTGGGGCAAGCTTACAGCCAGTGCTTGTGCACATCCCCGGCATGGACGGTATCCCAGCGGTGGGATTTGTTGAAGAAAATTGGATCAAGAAAGGTGTCACCACCAGCTACAGCAAAGGGTTTACGCTCATCACCGCACTGGCAGCTTTAGCCATGGTATCTGCAGGATCTCTGCTGATTCTCTTAATGAACTACCAGGCTCTCCTCAGCTATCAAGATGAATTCCTGTTGCTACATACATTGGGGTGGAAGAAGAGCACGATTTTCAGCCAGCGGCTGCTACCCACAATGCTGATGCAATTGGTAGTTTTCGTAGCCTTGCTGGCAATTGTTTTTACCGTTCCAGGTGTCAAGGAATTGGTGCCATCAATGCAATCTGCGATCATCTTGTTGTTCGTTGTGGTTGTATATTCCTTCATAATCTTCTACGTACCTTATCGTCTGATTTTTTATAAAAAGAAAGATTTGGTAGACTCTGCCGAGACAAACGATTCAAGTGAGTAAGGAAGGCTGATGAAAACAAATTCTCTGCTGGACCGCATGATTAGCAAGCCTTATTCATCCTTTGTGGTCAGTATTTTGGGTTTTGTAAGTAGCCTTCTGCTTTCCTTCTTTGTTTACTTGCAGCTTAAGTCTGTGGAAGCCCTTAAAATCACTCAACTTGGCAAAGTGCTTCTTTCTTCGTTTTCCCCAAGGATGAACTTATTTGGCTTCAGCACCATGCTCTTTTTAGCTATTATTGGGGCCTTCATGTTTGCCATAACCTTTAGTAAAAACATGCCTTATTTCAAACTCCTCAATCTCCTGGGTTGGAAGTGGCAGCGCATCAACGTCGAGATTCTCGCCAATTTCATGAGGTCTTATGCGCTTGGCTATGGCTTCTCCCTCATTTTATTGCTGATTTTCAGCATTATTAATCATCCACCTGGAACGACCTTTTTTGCCTATTTTCGACCTTTTCTATCCGCTGCTGGGTTGGCTTTGCTCACCATGCTTTTGATAGTGATCGCTACTATGTTTGCGCTGCTTATCAATGCGAAGGTACTGGCACCAAAAACCATCTCAGTGGGCACGAGGAAGGCTTTGCTTGTAGTGCTCGCCGTCATTCTGGTCGCAATAGGTGGATGGCAGCTCAGAGGTTACCTTCTTGGCCGGCAATCAGTGGAAGAAGTGGCCGGGCCTATGGTGGTCACGTCCACTCCCAACATAACAGCTGTAAATGAATACCTTCCATCTCAGGCTAATTACAATTTGGACTTGCGTTTTGATCCAAGCCAAGGACTTTTGACAGGTAAAGCCCGCATCATTTTCACCAACACTTATAAGGTCTCCTTGGATAAAGTCGTCTTACGCTTGTTCCCCAATGCGCCTTGGATTCTGACGCAACAAGAAGATGACAAACCAGTCATGAGCGTGAAGAGGGTCCTTCTGGATGGGAATGAAGTTGAGGCTGAGTTGAGCGAATTCGATTCTGTGCTCACGCTAACCCCGCCTCAGATTCTGCAAGTAGATCAAAAATCGATTATTGAAATTGAATATGAACTTAAAATAGAAATGAATGAGCGAAAAGATCTCTCCTGGTGGAGTACAAAAGCTTTTTACCCGATTTTAGCAGTTTATGACAGCCAGGGCTGGCGCACCGATGTCTGTCGTTATTGTGAGGAATACATCTTTAGCGATGCTGGAACCTACCACGTGACTGTCACCTACCCTGAAGGTTGGCAAATGATTGCCAATGGCACTAAAGTTAGAAGCCTTATTGAAAAGGATGGTTACCTCTCTGATGAATATGAAGGCGTCTTATTAAGGGATTTCTTTATTGGCTTTAGCAAAGTGTTTACCATTGCCGAATCAAAAACAAGCAGCGGCCATATTCAAATTGCAACGTTAAACGACCAGGCTGCCGCGGATCGTCTCCTGGGTGATCTTACCAAAATTCTTTCGTATTATTCCGATACTTTCGGACGATATGCTTTTGATGTTTTTACTGTGCTTGCGGTTCCAGCAACAGACACTGGAGGAATACCTTTTTCTGCCGGAACTTACCTTTACTACAATTTTGATGATCCGAAACACGAGTTCAACCTCGCGAGTGCTGTTGCCATGCAGTGGTGGTCAGAAGCAGTTGGAGTGGATTTTTATGCTGCCCCCTGGCAGGATAAATCACTCTCAAGTTATACTGCACTACTCTATCTTCAGTCCAATTCGATGTTGAATCAATTTGATGATGTAATGAACAGTCTTCAAGAAGAGCAGTCCGTTTATCCTGTGGACACTCCAATGAGCGTCTTTGAGAGCGATTTGAACGGGTATTCTGATACGGTTTATGGCAAAGGGCCTCTGGCATTTATTCAATTGGAAGAAGAAATTGGCAAAGATATGCTTACTGAAGTATTAGCAAAATATTATGAAACGTATCAGAACAAGATCATTTCGCCTGAAAGATTAATAGAAATTATCAAGAAAGAGGCCGGTTATGACTTTAGAACCCTCATCGATTAATCAAGCAAGCCTTGTTACCGAAGAGCCAGCCCTGATCAAGTTGGATGCTGTCTCAAAAAAGTTCGTGATGAAGGGTTATACGGTCAATGCTTTGAGCAATGTAAGTTTGGAAATATGGCCAGAAGACATTATTACTATTTCCGGACCTAGTGGGAGCGGGAAATCAACCTTGCTTAATCTCTTGGGTATGCTGATGGATCCGAGTTCCGGTAAGGTCGAGTTCCTTGGACATGATACATCTACACTGTCAGATGATCAAAGAACTGACCTCCGTAGAAATAATATTGGGTTTGTTTTTCAGATGCACCGCCTCTTTCCAAACTTAACAGCGATTGAAAACGTGGCTATTCCCTTGCTACCCTACATGAAAAGTCTAAATTTTGATCTGATTGAAAAAGCTAAAGATTTGCTTAGCAAAGTTGGATTGGATCCAAACAAGGATAGGCGTACTTTTGAAATGTCAGGTGGTGAACAACAACGTGTGGCTACTGCGCGCGCACTGATTAATAATCCCAAAGTTATCCTGGCAGATGAGCCGACAGGGAATCTTGACGAGGCGACCAGTGATGGAATTATCGACCTGTTCCAGTACATTCATGAGACTATGAACACGGGAATTGTCCTTGTTACTCATAACCTGAAATATTTGTCAGTAGGAAATAAGGCCTGTTTTCTGAGGGATGGAAAACTTACAAGCAAACCGTAGTTTCAAGAATATTTAACATATTTAGGAACCACGTGGTAGTAGTTAAAATATGGGAATTTGAAACAGTAACGCTACAATGTAGCGAATGGTTTACCTGCTACCACCGAATTGACCAGACTGCCGATGCCGTCGATATGGATGGAAACAGTATCCCCGGCGACCAGGCTGCCAACACCGGCTGGGGTGCCGGTTAAGATGACGTCTCCAGGATACAAGGTCATCACAGACGAGGCATACAAAACAAGCTGCTCAATATTGAAAATCATGTCGCGGGTTGAGGTCATCTGGCGCAGGGTGTCATTCACATGGCAGGTGATCAAGGCATCTGAGGGGTCCAATTCTGTTTCTATCCAGGGACCCAGCGGGCAAAATGTATCAAAACCCTTCGCCCGGGTCCACTGCCCATCACGCTGCTGCAAATCTCGGGCAGTTACATCATTGCCGATGGTGTAGCCAAAAATCGCCTCCCGGACATTTTCCTGATTCAACCAGCGGGATTTCTTTTTGATCACCACAGCCAACTCAGCCTCGTGCTCCACCCGCTGGGATTGGGGAGGAATAATGATATTCTCACCGCTGGTAATGAGTGCGGAAGGCGGTTTTAAGAAAAGCAGGGGGATCTCGGGGAGGTCAACCTTCATTTCCTTGGCGTGTTCCGCGTAATTGCGCCCGACCGCCAGAATTTTTGTGGGTTCACAAGGCACCAATAACTCTACTTGGGAAAGTGAGAATTCCGGATCAAAACGGCGGTATTCCTCGTAAGGATTTCCCTGGATGAGACCAACCATGTCCTGATAAATCCAGCCATATCGCGGGGGATTAAGTTCGGTTTGAAATCTAACGATTTTCATTTTTAGCGTATAATAAGTGTTTCCGGGCGGATAGCTCAGTTGGTTAGAGCGCATCTTTTACACAGATGAGGTCGCAGGTTCGAGCCCTGTTCTGCCCATTTTTTGTTTATTGAAAGTATTATACCAACCCTATGGATACATTTCCTAAAATTGCTTAAAGTAAAACAAAATCCCTGACATACCTATCCTCGCAGCGACCTATGAGGCATGACGAGATTTCACCTTTCGGGACGGATTTTGTAGGACAGTCTCCAGCTTGCTGCGGGGAAATGCTCTCATGATATACAAAACAGGATTTATGGGCGATGATATATTTCCTGTTGCGGTTACCCGCGCAGTGGTACCCAACGGTATCAAAGCATACGTTAAAGCTCTGTAAAACGCAGCTGGCTAATCTCCTTCATCCAGCTCTTCGCCCAAATTTGAAGACAGCCATTCAATATCCTCATCTGACCAATAGTCACCAGCGGTAATGCCGCGGTCACAATGGGAGCGGTACTGGCAGTAGCGGCAATGCTTTATGTCAGAAGTTCTGATGAAATCGGAAGCTTTTGTGTTAAGAATTTGGTCCATCAGACTTGACACCATCTGCTTATCCGACTGGGATTGTTCGCTTGAATAGGTGATGATATAAGGCGTATCCGGTTCCGAAACCTCCCAATAAATCATCCTGATGTCAGGGGTAGTTTGAGCCAGGTTTTGCTGGACATGCTCCAATAGTACCAGCGGAAAAATGTGGCTCTGCAGTTGCTTAGCCAACCAAACGTTGGCAGGGCGTTTACGGGAAGTTTTCCAATCATAGATGGTAAAAGAATTGTCCAGCTGCACAAGCAGGTCATACTTTGCTATGAGTTGCTGATCGTTGATCCTGATGGTCAGGCTTGATTCAGGAAATAGCGTCCCTTTCAGGTTTTTACCGATAGAGGTTATGAATGTATTAAACCAGATAGAAAGGCGTAAATCCGGGTCATTTTTTGCCACCTGGAGCAATAAAACCGGATCAATGCCCAAGTAATACTGGTGGATCAGCTGGTGGAAACGCGTGCCTGCCAGACGGTCCTTTTCAAATGCCAGCACGTCGCTGGTTTGCGGAGCCGGCCATTTGAATTTGAGAACATAGCGCAAATAAAACTGATATGGGCAGTTTTGGTAAGACTGCAAATTGCTTTGACTGAAGCAGAAGGTTTCAGGCAGCAAGTTGTTCATTTTTGCTTTCATACAGTTTTAGATCCAGGGCGTGGAGTGCCAGGGCTTCAGTATATTTGTTGGGTCGGCCGGTGTTCCAGGAGATGGTGACTGAGCAGCGTGCCCTCGTGATGCCTACATACAACAGACGCAAGCGCTCCCGGATGACCTCATTGCGGGCTTCAAGCGCTTTACTGCCTGATCGGAAATCAGGAGTCATGCTGTCTTCCACCAGGGCATGTAGCTGAGCCAGGGTTTCCGCCTCCAGATTTAGACGATTCTTCAGGTAGTACTTCTCAGAATAGTACTCATCATCATCCGCCCCGGAGGGGTAATCGTAGTTGTTGACCGAGGTGATAAAGACTTTGTCCCATTCCAGACCTTTGGATTTATGCATGGTAGCAACCACCACCTCACCCTTATGCTGCTCTGGATCAAAACCTGCATCACTCTCACTGAAATTGAAGAAACGGCGATCATTTTTTGCGATGCCCTTGAGTTCACCAGTCAATTCAACCAGAGACCAGTCTGAGTGGGTTTCCTGCAGATCCTTTACCAGCAGAGCCAATTTGTGTACGGTTGCCAATTCAAAAGGATCGAGGTCAAGGTCATTCGCCACCGTCAGGATGAGCTGGTCAGGGGGGAGTATGGCGGCCAGGTGCCATTTCTGTAAAATGTCCTTGAACTGGACCAGCTCCTCCAAAACAGGCGCAGATGTTCCAACTTCCTGCAGGTTAACCAGCCAATCGTTCCCATCCTGCGGGTAAAGGTATTCCTCAGGTTTTTTACATTGTGTCAATACTTCAGTGCAGCTATTTAGAACCTGTTCCTGCAGATCATCGTCCCGTTCCTTTCGTTTCCAAACCTGAAAGGCTTTGGATAAGTAGTGGGAACTGAGCGGTTGCGAGATGCAATACAGGATATATGTGATGGCGCCTGCCGAAAGCCGCGTTGTCTCTGGTAAATTCATCAGTGCGTCCACCACGGGTATTTTGCTTGCTTTGAGGGCATCGGCAATATCACTAACCCGCCTGTTAACGTACGCCAAGACCGCGACGGTTTTATCCGGATTCTCTCGCAGCCACTTCCCGACCTCCTTTACAATAAACTGAAGTTCTTCATCGGGTGTCATGCGGTGGTGGATCAATTCAACCGAATTAATCTGGTCAGGTGGATTGGGTTGGGGATCACCTGGCTTAGTGGGTTGAATGTAAGGCGGGGACAAGGCATCCCGCACAGTCAAGTTGGGGTGCTCTTTTTGTACCCACATGTTCATATGGTTTGCCAATTGCATGATCCTCATCGAGGAACGACCCGATTCTGGCAGATCCTCAGAACGCACGCATGGTTGAACCAGGTAATTCTTCAACAAATTCGGGTTGGCTGTGGTGAAGCTCTCATAAATCGCCTGATTTGGATCCCCAACGCGGACCCAATTTCCATCCGGCTCCACCAGCAAGCGCAAAATTTCCTCCTGCAGTTTGCTTGAGTCTTGCGCTTCATCTTCGAGAATGTAAGGCCAACGGTGATGCAGCTGGGAGGCAAGATCAGGATCGCTGGTAAGGCACTGATAAGCCAGCCGGATGAGATCATCGAAGTCCACCGCACCACGATAGTTCAATGCGGCCTGGTAATCGGTATAGATGGATTGACCAAGGCGCAACAACGGAGAAACATCAAAACGCTTTTCCAATAATTGGTTCAGGTCGTCATTGGTCAAACGTAAATCCTTTGCTGTTCCAATGAATGCTTCGGCAAGCTTCTTGACCAACTTTGGCAATTCATCTTTTCTTATCTTGTCCAATTTCTTAGGGTTTAATGTGTCCGAAAGAAGGTCGTCAAAAAAATCCGGATTTAGGCGCAGCCAGGTATCTACGATGTTCGAGCGGATATCATCGGCTTCCTCCTGATCAACGATCACAAAGTCGTTGGTCAGGCCTGCCAGGTCCGGGCGCTCATGGATAATATCATTTGCCAGCCCATGCAACGTGCGCACGCGATACCCCAACCCTGCTAACAAACCGGACTGCCTCAGCAGGGATCCGATGCGCGTGGAAAAATTATCAGCGGCTGAATTGGAAAAAGTCACTACCAGGATTTCCTGGTCAGGCGCAAGGTCGACCGTGAGAATCAGTTTTGCCGCCAATTGGGACAGGGTCCAGGTCTTGCCGCTGCCAGGTACGGCTGAAATTCCCATCAAGCCCCCAGAGTAATCCAGGATGCGTGTCTGCGAATCCCGTAAGAGCACCTCAGGCATTGGTACTGCTCCTCAGGGTTTTTCGGTAAAGCGTCTGAACCCTGGTCAGGAGCAGACCGTGCTCTTCCACCCCTGCCTCGTTATATTCGCTGATGCCAAGAATGACTTGTTTGCGGCAGCGGGATAGCAGCCCGGCAAGGACTCTTTCAAGATTGGAAGCGCTTACCCGGGCTTCTTCTTCAGCAGTCCACTTTTTGCCCTCCTGCCAGGCGCGGCTCAACACGTACGGGTGGGTAAGGGGTTGTTCCAGCCTTTCATACCAGCCGGGACTGCCGATATTGAGCCAAAACTGGTAATCCACCGTCTGGTTTTGGATCAAGAAGGTCATGGCTGGGGCGATCAGCACGGCATCAACGTTTTCATCCTGCCAGGTAGATAAATACTGCGCGGAGATGACACCATCCAGAATGGTTCTGACATAGTCTCCGGAGAGTTTTGAATAATCATGGATATCCTGGGTATTGATAGACCAGCGGAATTTGCGGAAAGATTCAATCAGATTGGCAGTGGATTGACCGGCAGCCAGGTTTTTGTGGAAGCCAAAACCGGGCTGACTCAACACCTCGCCGAAAAGCCGGCTGATGAACACGTCCAGCGGCTCAGTTGGATCAACGGCAGTCAGCCAGGTCTGCAAAACTTGATAGCGTTGACCATTTCCAGGGGTTATTCTGGTCTGCTCATCACTGGAGAGTGCTGAAAAAGGCTTTAATTGGTAATTACGGTCATCCAGCTGAATAAGCTTATCCACCAACAATTGCGCCCGAACTCTGTCAAAACCGTCGATGCCCACAACAATGCTGTTGACAAGCTGACTTTTGTTGGGCACAAGTCCCCATTCGGGATGTGCCAACTGACTCAAAGTCAGCAGACAGCGAATGATTGGATCATCAATCAGGGGGATGGATGGCCGGATGGAGCGCGAAGGGATGCCCAGGTTTTTAAGGTGGTTCCCGAGGGTAAAGAGTAATGAGTCTGACAGGAAAGGGGACAGCACCACGATTTGGTCGCAGCGGACGCCCACATCGACCAAATGCTTGATTTGCTGTGCCACAAAGTCGAGCGCGTTTGGAAAAAAACGCATGGGTTCTTCTGGAACAGTCAGTGTGGCTGTCAGCGTAGGGTAGCTCAGTGATTCCGCTTGCTCCTGGCTGCTCTTCGTGGGCAGCATGGCATTTTTTAGGGACTGAATTTCCTGGCTGATAGCAAGCGATTGATCCAGACGGTACACCCGACTGGCTTGATCATGCAGTTGAAAAGCAGATTCCGGATCAGCCCCAAGAAACCGTCTGAAACCAGCATGATCATCAAAAATGAGCAAAGCGCTGCTAAAGGACGGCAGCCACTCCGCCAAGATGTCGTGAACGTAAGGCGGATCTTCCTCACAATTGTCATAGATAAGATGTTGAAACATGCCAGTCAGGTAGTGCCGACAGATGGGCTGATTCCAAATCCTCTCGCGAAACAACTCCACTTGCAAAGAAAAATCCAAAAGGTTGTTTTGAAGGCAAAAATCTCGGAACAGGTTTATGGAAGTTTGGACATCCTGATAGACATTGGGCTGGGCAGGCGCACCCACCCAGGCAGAACACAGGCGCTCCCCAATTTCCTGATGGGAAAAGCCGACGACTGCGGATTTGTTCAGATTGTCAATCAATTGGCTATAAAGACGGTGACGTTTTATGGAAACCGAACTGAAACAACCCTGATCCAGCAATTGCTCCACGATATGACCCATATAGTACTGCGCGGTTTCGAGGGTCAGAAATTGCGGTGGGCGGTAGGGATAGTGAAAACCCGCACCCTCGCTGATAACTGGCCAAAAAAGCGCCACCATGCGCCGAACCAGGCTTCCCATGGTGGAAAGGCTGACTTTGGAGAGATTTAACCCTGTATTCGACGAGAGGGCATGTTGATAGGCAGAACCCATTGAGCGTTGAGGGGTAAGCACTAAAATCTGATCGTTGGGTGTTTCTTCCAACAATCTGATCAAACGTCTCGTCCCGATGGTAGTTTTGCCAGTGCCAGCTTCGCCATGCAGAAAGGCGCAGCCTTCCAGTGGAGATTGCAGAATTGCTTCCTGTGCCTTGGTCAATTGCATCGGATCAAACCACTCCCATCCCGGCTGGTTTTGAGCTATTCATAAGCTGTGTCTTTGCTGGAAAATTCATCCAGAATAATCTCATCACCCAATTATATAACCTGAATGGAGGAATTATAACCGAACAGCAATCATTAATTTATCCGGAAACCCAAGCACAGCCCTGCTTGGTATAATCATGAAGCAGACAAACTCATTTGGAAATGGAGCGGAAATCAAATGTCTTCTTCACTGACACCGTTTTTTAATCCCAAAGGCGTGGCCATTCTCGGGGCTTCCACCAAGCCAAACAAGCTGAGCTATGGGATCCTGGAAAACCTTCTCAAATATCATTATAAAGGCGGGGTTTACCCGGTCAATCCCAAGGCCGATGAAATCCTGGGAGTAAAAGTTTATCCTGCGGTCGCTGAAGTGCCGGATCCGGTGGACCTGGCGGTGATCGTTTTGCCTGTGGGAATGACCATGCAATCTTTGCAGGAATGCGCTGATCGGGGTATCAAAGCGGTTGTGATCATTACAGGCGGTTTTCGTGAAGTCGGGGCAGATGGTCTGGCATTGGAAAACACCGCACTGGAATTTGCTAAGCGAAACGGGATGCGCATTGTTGGTCCGAATTGCGTTGGCACGATGGACATGACTAGCGGTTTGAACACGACCTTCATCAAAGGCATGCCGGATCGGGGCCCGATCGCGTTCATTTCCCAGTCCGGAGCAGTGTGCGGCGGTGTGGTTGATTTAATTATTGAATCGAAAGTTGGTTTCTCCCACTTTGCCAGCCTGGGCAATGAAATGGATGTTTCAGAAGCGGATATGATCGAGTACTTTGGCGATGACCTAAACGTTGGGGTAATCGCCATCTACGTTGAGGGCATTCAAAACGGTCCAAGGTTCATGGAAGCAGTAAGAAGAGTGTCCAAAATCAAGCCCATCGTGCTGCTCAAAGCCGGCAAGAATAATGCCGGCGCCAGGGCAGTCAGTTCACATACCGGTTCGCTGGCTGGCAGTTACACCGCCTACCAGGCGGTTTTTGAACAAACCGGCGTGATTGAAGTTCAAACCTTGAGCGAGCTTTTTAATGTAGCCTGGGCGCTGGGCACGCAACCGCTCCCCAAGGGCAACCGGGTGGCTATGACCACCAATGCCGGTGGTGCTGCAGCATTACTGGCAGACAACCTGGCAACTAATGGGTTTGAACTCGCCACCATCACTCCCCAAATCCAAACCACTCTGAGAACCAAACTCAATCCAAGTGCCCAGGTTGCCAACCCGGTGGACATGCTTGGTCAGGCAGAGCCGGCTGACTACTTGTGGAGCCTGACCAAGCTGGATCAAGACCCTGGTGTGGACATCCTGGTGCCCATTCTGGTTCCCCAAGCATTAGTGGATCCATTTGGTGTGGCGCAATCCTGGGTGGAAGTGGCCAGGCAAACTCACAAGACCTTCCTGACCTGCCTGATGGGCGAGCGCAGCGTGCGCGAGTCGCGCGCCTATTTGAATCAATCCAACGTGCCTGTCTACCAGTATCCAGACCAAGTTGGTCCCGTTCTAAAGGCGATGCGTGATTACACTAAAATCAGGCAGCGACCGAATTTCAAACCCATTCAGGTGACTGGTGCATCGCAGGATCAGGCTGCCCGCGTACTGGCTGGGAATGCTTCGAAGAGCGGATTGGGAGAATATGAAACCCGGCAGATTTTAGATGCCTATGGCATTCCAAACATTCAGGGAGATTTGGCTGCCACCCCCGAAGAAGCCGCCCGTATTGCCGAGAGGGTCGGGTACCCGGTGGTTTTGAAAATTGTGGCAGAAGGTTTGCTGCATAAGTCCGATGCTGGCGGAATTAAGCTGAACCTGCGAAATCCTGAAGAGCTGCGCGTAGCTTATAGTGCCCTGGTGAACCACATAACCAACTCTAACCCTGGAATAATGGTTCGTGGTGCCATGGTAGAAAAAATGGCGGGTAAGGGGCAGGAAGTCATTATTGGCATGCGGCGTGATCCAACCTTTGGACCCATGATGATGTTTGGAATGGGCGGTGTATTGGTGGAACTGCTCAAGGACATCAGTTTCAAGGTGGCACCGCTATCTGACATTGATATTATCGATATGATCAACGCCACCATTGCCGGGAAACTGCTGCAGGGCTATCGGGGCTCAACCAGAAGTGATATCTCTGCAGCGATTGGTGTGATTGCCCGGCTCAGCCAAATTGCGCTTGACTTCCCGGAGATCGAGGAAATCGAAATAAACCCCCTGGTGGTCTACGCTGAAGGGCGGGGCGCGGTCGCGCTGGACAGCCGGGCGATTCTCAATAAGTAAATGCGCGCGTCCAGCAGGCGGTAAACTTGAAGTGCCGGCCTGTTTTGAACAGGTGGAGTCTTACCTGCTTGATGTTGTTAATGTTGCCTCGGATTCAACTCACAGTTCTGCCACGAGTATTTTCGAACAAGTCATCGCTGATCTGAAGCTGTCCGCCAGCTATATCGAGAAGGCGAACACCAAAATCGAGTGCGTCTTGGAGTGTGCGCTATGAAGAATAGCTTCAAAGAATCAAGACTTAATCTTATCAGTGCAGATACTTAATATAGAAAATGAGGTTTTTGAGCCTTTTTTACCTCCCATATACGGGATATTAATTGTAAAAAAGGCAATGATACCGCGATAAAGCCAACGGGGGGAATCGAACCCCCGACCGGGCGCTTACGAAGCGTCTGCTCTGCCGGCTGAGCTCTGAATACCGCCACATATACGGTTAACAAGCGCTGAAAGTCCATTAATACACTATATACAGGAGTGCGTAAAATGGACGGTTTTCAGCCAGTGCAGACGCTTATCACAAAAACAAAGGGCGGTGATAACCTTCAAAGATGGATGCGGGGCTTTATTGTTGACCGGAAAACCCAAAACGTAAGCCCTTCCACCATCAAGTTTTATGGGGTGGAATTCAGGCGTTTCAGTGCATATTGTGAAGAGCAGGGGATAGTGGGCGTTCTTGAGATTACGCCTGACCTCTTACGTTTCTACTTGCTTCACCTGGAACGGACGGGGCGTAATCCAGGGGGCATTAATGCGGGATACAGGGCGATTAAGTCCTTCCTGATCTGGTTCGAGAATGAGGCTGAACCGGTTGGTTGGCGGAATCCTATCAGGAAAGTAAAGACGCCAAAGGTGGACATCTTACCGCTGGAGCCCGTAGGGTTGGATGCGGTCCGGAAGCTGATCAACATCTGTGAGGGGGATAGTCTGCACGCATTACGGGATAAAGCGCTTTTCATGTGCTTGTTGGATACCGGAGCCAGGGCGTTTGAGCTGTGCGCGATGAACCTTGAGGATATGGACATGCTTCAGGGGGACATTGCGATCCGGCATGGCAAGGGAGCTAAGCCGCGCATTGTGTGTGTGGGGAAAAAGACACGCAAAGCCATCAGGGCATATCTGAAGACCAGGCAGGATCATGCTGAAGCGCTTTGGGTTGGGGTGGATGGCACCCGGCTTACCTATTGGGGGGTAAACCAGATACTAAGACGGCGCGCTAAAGCTGCCGGGATTCCCAAGCCTGGGTTGCACGACTTCCGGCGGGCATTTGCGTTGAACTGCCTGCGGGGCGGGATGGATGTGTACTCTCTTCAAAAGCTCATGGGGCACGCGGATTTGCAGGTACTCAGGCGGTATCTGGCACAAACGGACGAGGATATACGCGTGGCGTTCTCAAAGGCTTCTCCAGTGGATAACCAGGGCAATCGCATCTTATTGTCTGGCAATAAAACAAGCTTTTTTTGCCATTTTTGTGTTCGATTTTTACATCTCACTCAAACTTTATCAGCAAGTGAGCCACATGTGACAGCCATCGCGATCATAA
>JBAQMM010000165.1:0-12641 GCA_049302815.1 Anaerolineaceae bacterium
GGGCAGTTTCCCGGTGTGGCGCTGGCGAACACGCTGTACGTCGAGGGTGGGGTACGCACCACCGAAATCGGCAGTTTGATGTTTGAGCATGTTGATCCGCAGACGCATGAGCACATCATGGCGCCGATGGAGTTGGTGCGGTTCGCCATCCCGAGGAGGGTGTATACACGCAGCCATTTGGATTATGTGGGGGAGGCGGCGGCAGAGTGCGTGTGCAAGACGGACCAGATCCGCGGGCTGAGGATTGCCTGGGCGCCGGAAGTGCTGCGGCACTTCATGGCAAAGCTGGAAGAAGTGTAGGAGAGCGGGGGCAAGCAAGGGCTCAAGCTGACGGTTGACCGTCAATAGTCGATTGTCGCTGTCGTCAGTCGAAATAAAGCGTGTGTGACAGGTGCGGTGCGTTGTTGACCGCACCTGTTTTTATCCATCGCGGCGGAAGGTTTGTGAATTGTGTCATCCTTGACCTCAGAAGGTGTAGAGTGCAGCAAGCCGTTGACCGCACAAATAAAAGGGGAGGGCACCGGGTACATCGCGAACAACAAATATAACCCACAACGAAAAGATGGAGACCTTCGGTCAAGGACTCGATAATTTATATTAATTTAGTGCAGTATAAAACAAACGTAATTACTGAATTAATTCATCTTGTAACTGTATAAATTATTTGTTCTATTATTAAGAATTTATTTCACTACTAAAGATACACCTCAAAAATTATCATGAAATGGGCTTGAAGATTTCGGACGATGCTGTTCTATTGAGGTCGAGGCAGTTTACATTCGTAGAAGGTGATGGTTCACTTATAAATAACCCCATTTGCTAAAAGGTTTACTCTCTGCATTTGGAAGTTTGTCCGCTTTTTCTGTTTTCCTCGTTTAAACTATAGAAATGCAACATCAGCAAATCTTCATAGTTGTCAGGAGACAATATTGGCAGAAATAACCTTACATAAGGTGGATAAACGCTGCTCAAAAGAGGAAGAGTGTGAATTGCTTGAGCAAGCGCAAGCAAGCCTGGCTGGTTTTAAGCTGTTGTACCTTCACTGGATGCCCCTTGTCTATCGTTATTTCTATTTTAGAACCGAGAATTCAAAAGATGCGGAGGATCTGACCGCTCAGGTATTCCTCAAAGTCTACGAAGATCTCCCCAATTACCGTGAACACGGTCAGTTTCCAGCCTGGCTGTTTACTATCGCTCGAAATCAGGCGATTGATTATTACAGGGCTGGGTCATCAGAAGTTCCCCTGGAAATCGTCGATCCGGTGGATGAGACACCTGACTTGTTATTCCAGGCAGTTCGGTCTGATGAAATACAGCGATTACACCGCCTGATCCATTCACTAACCGAGGACGAGCAAGAGTTAATCCGGCTTCGCTACGTTGCAGAATTGGGCTATCGTGAAATTGGTGTGGTGCTCAATCGCAAAGAAGATGCCGTTAGAAAATCCATCTCCCGGTTATTGGCCCGAATGGAAAACCAACTGGAGGCAGATTGTGAATAATCAGGGTACTGCCCTTATCGAGGGCAAAATTCGTCAGGTAACGCGCTTGCCTGAGCCAAGCCCGGAGTTTGCTGATGCCTTGTGGGCTCAAATCGTCGAGCTTGACCGTCAAAAAGCCATTAATCTCCCGGAACGACAGCCGACCTTTCTCACCAGACTGAAAGCCTTATGGAACCGTACCCCCCCTCATTTTCAAGGTTTTCGAACTGGGATTGTTTTCACGTTGATGTTACTGCTGGCTGGAATCATTCTTTTCTCCACACCCGGTGGTCGCGCCATGGCGCAAAGCGTGTTGAGTTTCTTTACCCGTAACGCGAACGATACTCTGCCAGCGCCAACCGAAATACCCCTGGTGTGGGTAGAGCAAACCCCCGGAGTGCCCGCAGCAACAGCCACACCCTGGCCTGGCCCGGCTTTTTCGGAAGAATGCGGAGACTACTCCAATCCAAGATGCACAATTGCCCAGATTCGCAGTAAGGTCGATTTTACCGTCAAGGAACTCGGTGAGATTCCTGTGTCCATGTATTTTATTGGCGCTACCGGTGGGCCAGACCGTGTGTATATTTTATACAATACCCCGGACCAAAGCGGAATTCTGACCCTTATCGAACAACCCTGGGCTGGCAGCTCCGATCAGGTACGTTTGGTTATCGGGGCCAGTGCTGTTGTGGAAACTGTAAAAATTGGCGCTACTACTGGTGAATATGTGAAGGGGTCGTTCACATATCAGTCCGGAGAATCTCAGGAGTATTGGGATGCAAATACTGGTAATCAAATACTTCGCTGGGTAGATAACGGCGTCTTTTTTCAAATAATATATTCTGGTACACAACTGGACCAGGAGAGTTTTATTGCCCTTGCCGGCAGCCTGACGACCGAACCCGTAGCTGCAAGGGGGACTCCTGTATCCGAGACTATCCCCCCGACCTCTGAACCCTACGATCTCAGTGCAGATTACCCACTCACAGTTGCTGAAGCCGGCAATAAAGCAGGATTTGAGTTAGCCCAACCCTCAAAGCTACCTGCATTCCTATCCCTTTTGGGAGCTTCCTTTGAACCAGAAAAAGGGGTTGTGAGTATACTTTATCTGCGCAGTCAGGACATGGGTTTTACAACAGATGGCCTTTTGTTAAAAGAGGAGATCATTCCCTCTACTGGCCTATATGACTTGGGCGGCTTTATCATCGGGGACAAGACTCAAATCGATCAATATTCTTCCGGCACACTCGTAGGAGCTTTTGAGAAGGTACAGATCGGCGAAATTCCAGGACAATATGTGGAGGGTACCTGGCACGGCACTGATTGCTGCGGCTGGGTCTGGGATCCTGACCCTTATCTCAAAACATTGCGCTGGCAAACAAATGGGATGGCTTTCGAGCTTTCATATACGGGAACAGACATCACTAAAGAAGATCTGCTCACCATCGCAAAGGGTATGAAATAGTTCTCGATTAGCAACATTCAGATATGCTTCCAAAATAATTTAATCAGGAGAAAATGCGATTATGAACAACCGTATCTCGAAAATACTTGGTTACTTCGTGCGACTATGTGTTTGCCTAGATCTCGTTCTATCGTTAGCAGCTTGCTCCACTGGAGGACAAACTACTCCAACAGCGATAACACTTGACGGGGAAGTTCAAGAAGCCACAACCATTTCGACCGTTGAAGACGAAGAACCCATTACCAGCAGTTCAAATTCCGAGGAGGAGAACGTTGTCATCACTTTTGCTTCCAATGAGTTCGAAAGGGCTTTGTATGAACCGTTGATGGACACGTTCCATCAAGAGAACCCGTCCATTACCGTCCAGTTCGTATCCCTTCCCACGTCTTCTGTATATGGTCAGGTAGAGGAAAATAACTATCGCACCATGGCTGCCAGTGCCGATACCGCCCTAATTATAGGACGGTCGGCGGATATGGGCGCGTATTTCAGGGATCTGCAACCTCAAATCGACTCCGATACAGCTTTCGAGCCGGACGATTTCTGGCCCGATGCACTGACTGCCTGCCAGGATGCGCAAGGCCGGGTGTTAGGCATCCCTCTAATCCTCTATTTCACCGGAATTTTCTACGATGAAGCTGCCTTTATCACCGCCGGACTGCCGGTTCCCACACTGGGTTGGACCTGGGACGATTTTCGCCAGGCTGCCACAGCGTTGACCCTGCAAGAGGGGGGCACCACACGCTTTGGGTATGCTGATCCGTCCTATAACTCTGTTTTGCAACCCTTCATAGATGCCAGCCTGGCTAAGACTGATGGTGAGATTGACGTTAACGGGCTTGCACAGAGCCTGCAGTGGTACGTGGACCTGGCCAAATCCGGGAAACTCTATCCGATCCAGGGTTCGGCGGGGGGTGAAGCCGGCTTACAAGCCGATGCACGCTGGGGCAAGATGTTCCAGACAAATGAGTCCCCGGCTATGTGGCGTGGACGATTGCAAGAACCAGTTCCCGGACTAGCCGGAATCTCGGAAGAAACCGACCCTGCCACTCACCTGGCGATCACGAAATACGGCATCGCACCTTTCCCCATATCAGCCGATGGTTCGAACACAAACACTACCCCCTTAGTCGGGAAGTGTGTGGCCATCAGCACTGGCTCGTTACATCCCCAGGCCGCCTGGGCATGGATCAAATTCTTATCCAGGCATTGGCTGATTCATGATAAAACTCAGATGAGCGAGCTGGTCACGATCCCGGCACGCCAGTCGGTGACCGAGAAAGAGAGTTTCTGGAACAGTCTACCTGGCGGAGCAGAACCGGCAGTGCGTTTTGGGCTGGAGCACGCCCATTATCCGAGTCTGTACCCGGCTGCCCAGAGTGCAATCTATGGAGCCTTGGAAAAAACGCTTGCCGGTGAGGCTAATCTCGTTTCGGCGCTGGCCGATGCCAATACAAAAATGGCTTCTCTTCCCCAACAACCTGTAGCGGATTCTGCCCCAATCTTCGTTGCCACCCCCCAACCCAATCCAAGCGGTGCTTCTGGCATAGCCGCGGTTAATTTCTACCCTGGCAGCACCAACAACCAGGAATTAGCAGCATTCAAAACGCTGGCCGAGCATTTCAACCAGGAACATACGGATGAATTTCTCGTCAATATCTCCGCTGACTATTCATTTCCCGCCAACGAAGGTTATTTTGAGGGACTGACTAAAAGCTTTGATTGTTTCATCGCTCAGGTTGATCCTGTTGGAGCAGATGCTTCTGATGTAGTCCTTGATTTAACACCCTGGATGGACGGCGAAAATTCCTCTTTTCAACAAGATTATGACCCAGTACTCCTGAACGCCTCCAGATATGATGGGGAGCTATATGATCTGCCATTTACCAGTCAGCCGGCCATCATGGTCTACAATGCTGACTTGTTAGCTAAATATGGATTGCAGTCTCCATCCATGGAATGGACCTTCGAAGAGTTTTTACAGCAGGTAACCGCTGTTGCCTCGATTTCTGTGACAGAAAAAAGCTATGGATTTTTGCCCGAGAGTCAGGCAGTGGACACAACGGATATGCTATTTGCAGGTCGCAATATCCAATGGCTTGACACTACAGGGGCGCTGCCAGTGGCGAAATTGGACACGCCGGAAATGGTGAATGCCCTGACCTGGTTAGCCGGGATGTACCAATCCGGAGGGTTATTCCAATCAGCCTCTGGGGAAGCCGCGTGGAATTCCATTACAACTGCGGTCCAGTCTGGACAAGTTGCCTTTTGGACCGCCCTGGCAGGAGAGCAGGACGAATTGTACTTCAATGGTGAAAATCCTTCTTTCAAGATCGGTATTGCACCACTGCCTGTCATTTCAAAATCGAATGGTTCATTTGATGCAAGCGTTGAGCGAGGATTCTACATCTCTCGCTCGTCTCAGAATCCACAGGCGTGCTGGTCGTGGGCAAAGTATCTTTCAGAACAGCCAGACGCTTTCAACGGTATCCCGGCACGTAAATCAGTGGCCGCCTCACCGGCCTGGGAATCCAGCGTTGGGGCTGATAATGCAGCGATATACCGGTCGGCGCTGGCGCGAGTACAAACAGAAGATGCAGAAACCCAATCCAATACTCTCAAAATGCCTCTAGAGTCTTGGAAAAGCCAGGCTGAGGCTGATGTGATCAGGGGAAATGACCCCCAGCAGGCGTTGATACAGGCGCAGCAAAAAGCAGACGCTTACCTGTACTGCCTGGAGGCCGTGGATATATCCGACCTCAACGATAAAGATTTGAGTGCCAGAGTATCAACCTGTGCAAAACAAGCTGACCCGGCTTGGAAGTGAACACTTTGATAGGACAAAATCACTCAACCTTCATTAACGATTTAACCTTTGCTTTCAAATGTTTGGGAAACAAGCCTTTTGATCGCAACCTCGAAGGTTTATAAAAAGATTTTTGAGAATCTACGAAGATATAAATAATTGGAACCATAAAGCGAAGAATCAATTCTTGTGATACTTTTTCTTTTATACCGAATTAATTAATGAATATGAAAACAAACCTGGCGACTGTTCTTCATACCGATACGATGGTTGAGGAAATTGACTGGGGGGAAGTCTATGAGCACTTCCTACCACGAATTTTTCACTTTATGTGCTACAAGGTCGGCAATATCCAACTAGCAGAAGACTTAACGGCAACTACTTTTGAAAAAGCCTGGGCGAACCGTGAAAAATTCCGAAAAAACCGTGGTGAAGTACAAGCGTGGCTGTTTGGAATTGCTCGCCATGTGGTCTTCGACTATTATCGAAAACCCTACCGTGAGGTTGACCTAGTGGAAGCAATCAATGTTCTCGACTCATCCGCCGTCGTGGAAGAAACCGTTCAACACCAGCAAGACTTCGAAAAAATATCGCGACTTCTGACGAAGTGTTTGGACCGTGATAGGGAACTCATTGCTTTGAAATATGGAGCTGAAATGACGAACCGTGAAATTGCAAAATTTACCGGGTTGAGCGAATCAAATGTGGGGACAATTTTACATCGGGTCGTGACCAATCTTCGCTTGGAATGGAAGGAGAAAGAATGAACGATAATTTTTTATATACAAGTCGGCCTCCGGTTCGTAAAGAATTTGCTGATCATCTCTATCAACACCTGTGTGAAACTAACCCCGAAAGAGATCAGCAAGAGTTCAGCGGATGGAAAAACAGGAAAATAATCAAGTGGAATTATGCATTGATTTCTATCGTGATCATATTCCTCCTATTATTCACATTTTCAGATGACGTTCGAGCATTTGCAGATAGGATTATTCAGAATGTGGCTGGTTTTTTTGTGGAGGAACGGACTAATTCGCCGATGGATGAAATTGAACAGACCACCCCAGGCGTTGGGTCTGGAGCTTCTCTTTCAGAAATAACAGAGGTGTTCATTCCCGCCATCTCGTTAGAAGACTTGGTTGCCAACCCACCTTTTCAATTCGAATTGCCAAGCTACCTTCCAGAGGGTTTTGAGCTTCAGAGAGATGATATTGCAGAATCGGGGGATTGGGTAAGCATTGTTTGGGAAAAGCAAAATGCTGAAATTGTAATGTTGGTAGAACAAAGCTCCCCCGTACTTCCTGTTGGACCGGATAGTACCGAAGAAATAGTGATAAATGGCAATTCTGCCTTGTTAATTCGGGGATGGTGGGGCGAAAACCATGTGTGGGATCCAACAAGAGGATTAGAAATCCATTGGAATAAGAGTGACCTTCATTACAGACTAATTTATTCACAACGTACTATTGCTAACAGAACCATAGAGCCAATATCAGGAGATATCGACCAGTTGGTAAAAGAATTAATACAGATAGCAGAATCGGTTCCATAAACCAAGCCCCTTCAGCGTATCGGAATCTGTAAAGGAAGGCTAAATATGCCTATCGTCAGCCGGTGAATAAATCCTTCAGTTAAGTAAACCTCGTTTCTCTTCATTTCAGACCACCAGATAATCAATTCGATTGTCTTCCAAGGAGATCAGCCATGCAAAAGCATCAAAGACGAACCATTCTTTTTTTAGCAATTGCTGTAGTGGCATTAACGACGTTGGGAATCAAACTACTCTCCCGATTCTCCCGTTCCTATGAGCCAATAGACACTGGAGATCAAAAGGGCACTGCCTTGCCTCAGATGTCTAAGGTTACTCCCACAGCAGATAGCGTTGGCTCTGATCCCCTGGATGCGGGTGAGAAAGTAGTAGTCATAACTTTTGCAATTGATACTGAAGAAAAGAAAATCTATGAGCAATTGGCCGAGAGCTTCCACTTGCAGAATCCGTTGATCACAGTTCAGGTTGTTACTCCTTCAGACATCTTTTCTCTATGGAACAACCAAGACCTTCGTCCTTTAGCGTCGGTTGCAGATACGACGGTCTTACCTGCAAACCGATATCGCTTGATTGACAATTCTGAAAATTTTCTCGACCTGACTTCATTAATCGAGGCAAACCCAGACTTCAATGTTGATGATTTCTGGCCGAATTCTCTAACATCTTGCCAGGATGCAAATGGACATATCCTTGGCATTCCAATGACTTTAAACTTCATCGGTTTTTTTTATGATGCCACAGCTTTTAAAGCTGCCGGGATTCAAGAGCCAGCGCCAGGTTGGACAATTGAGGATTTAAAGATGATTTTCCAATCAATAGCAAGTTTGCAGGGTTCATATCTTGTTGCAGATGTGTCGGCATGGCAAAGCTCAATGCTCGCGCCTATGGTTGACAGTTTAATCTCTAAGGCAGGCGGGCAAATCGAACCTTCCAACCTAACGAGTGCTGCCCAGTGGTATGTTGACATGAGTAAATCCAACAAATTGAGACCCGTTCAGATATCGGATGAAACGAACGTCTCTGCAGCTAAACCCTTGCTATGGATGGGACCTCTCAATGCTGATCTACCCCAAGGGGGTGATGTTTTAGCGATTGAGGAGTATCGTATAGCGCCATTTCCGCTGGTATCGGACGAAACGAACAAAGCGGGTTCAAATGTGATCTGGCCAACCTGCGCGCTGGTAAGCGCTGGTACTCAGCATCCACGCGAAGCCTGGGCCTGGATTGATTTTTTATCACACCAATGGAGTGATCAGGGCGGAATATCTGCTTCTTTAAATACCGCAATTCCAGCCAGAAAGTCAGTCACCGAAGCATTCTACCCTTGGGACCAATTGCCAGAAGATGCCCAAAAGTCTGTCCGGTTCGGATTGGAGCACGGTTGGTATGGCAGTTATTACCCCCAAGTGTTTGATGCAGTTACTCAAGCATTTACCCTGGCATTGAATGGAAATAATTCGCTGCAGAGTGAGCTTGCTAATGCATCAATCGCGCCATCACCCACCCCGAACAACTCGGCTGTTATTGTGGCGACTCCACAACCAATCCCGGACGTCCCGGAAGGAAGTCAGGTGATCAAGTATCTGTATCCCTCAAACCTGCCAAACGCAGATGTGATCTATCAGAATCTGGCTAAGAGCTACCAACAAGAGCATCCAGAGGTTATTATCCAGCTCTCAAACAGCTTTACATGGCCTGGGGGAGATCCCTTGCCATACCTGTCCCAGGATTATGACTGTTTTTCCTTCGATGGCATCGATTCGAGTTCTGACATCAGTCACCTGAGTGACCTTTCGCCGTTGATTGCTCAAGAGGGTGCTGACTTTACATCCGATTTTTATCCTGGCCGAATAGAAGCGTTTACCATCAATCAGCAGATTTATGCTTTGCCTTCAAATAATGCACTTTATTTGATGAGATACAATCTCCCGTTGTTGAAACAGCTTGGACTTCAGGCACCTACAGTGGATTGGACATTGGATGATTTTCTCCGCTTCATAGACGAGATATCTTCGAGCTCTCTGAACGGACCTATCTATGGGGCAGGGGGACTCGAAACCTATTTAATTGCATCTCAAGGTGTTCAATGGGTAGACTTTACGGCTGACCCACCTAAAATTAACATTAACACTCCAGCTGGGGTTCAGACGGTAAATTGGTTGGTCGAGATGGCCAGGCGGGAGAGCATTTATCCATTAAGCAATGATTACAGTGCTTCACAGAATTCAATATCCTCCTCTCAGGTTGTGTTTTGGAACAGTTTAAGCAGTTCGCCGGCTAATTATCCTTTTGAGACAGGAATTGCTCCCATTCCTCCCATACCGGGAACGAGCGAAGCTGCTGGCTGGTTGGGGGAATCGGGTCAATTCATCTCCTCCCAGAGTAAAAATCAACAAGCTTGTTGGGACTGGATGAAATATCTATCTGGGCAGCCGAACGCATTTCCAGACATTCCCGCCAGACAGTCAGTTGTGCGGTCAAAGGCATACGCTGCTTCCATTGGCGACGATATGGCGAAGATATATGACGCAGCTCAGTCCAGTAGCAATCGATCCCAACTTGGTTTGAACGCCTTGCCGATTCGGAGCTGGGTCTGGCAAGCGTTGCTACGGGTTTTTGAGGGCGAAGATGCACAGATGGTTCTTTCGGAGACACAAGCACAAGTGGAACAATATACTGACTGTTTGTCCAGGAATAATTTGCTTGAAATGGACATAACCACTATTACCGTCAATAATAAGCCCCAGCGCTCTTTGATTGGCAAGTGTGCCAGGCAGATTGATCCTGGATATCAGAACCTGGCTTTGCCTTGAAAGAAGGGCTACTTGATTCATCTTCAAAGAAAAGTGATCTACCGTAATGCCATCGCTTTTGCTTTCAAACGGCTTTGGTCACACCGCTGGCTGTCGATTGGCCTGGTGTTGGGGCTGCTGGTGTCTGTAGCCTTGGCGACTGCCATTCCGGTATATTCAGACGGGATCAATGCCAGTATCTTGCGTACCTCCCTGGCTGCCGGTGCGGGCAGTCGCCAGCCATTTGACTTCGTATTTCGCTATATCGGCAGTTGGTATGGCAACGTGAGCAAAGACCAATACCAGCCGGCAGACACCTACCTGAGCGAACAAGCCGCAGCGGAACTGGGTCTGCCAAGCCTGGGATTGACCCGCTACTTTGCTACAGCCAACTTACAGCTCTACCCAAATGCTGAAAACCTGGTTTCGAATAACCGGCTCGACCGGGTGAAACTGGCATTTCTTACCGACGTATTCGACCACATCCAATTGGTAGAGGGGAACCTGCCCCGCTCGTTGGACGAGAGCGGCGAAACAATTGAAGTGTTGGCTGCGCTCGACCTGGCAAATGCCCTCAATTTACGGGTTGGCCAGACCTATGCCCTATTCAACCCGGCTAATGGCACTGTTCCAGCTTATCGTCAGGAGGTAACCATTAGTGGTCTCTGGATTGCCAATGATCCTGAAAGTGATTTCTGGGCATTGTACCCATCCGACTCCTTCCAAAAGAAGCTGCTTGTTCCAGAAGATTCCTGGTGGGCTGCCACCCAAGCGCTGCCTGCGCCGGTGGATGAGGCTGCCTGGAGATTGGCGCTGGATGGCAGTGGGGTAAACAGTGATCGCGTTGGCAGGCTGTTGGCACGTATTGACGCTGTGCAGAATCGCGCCAACGCTATTCTGTCCCATACCGACCTGGAGACCTCACCTGCCCCAGCATTGCGCCAGTATCGCAGCAACGCACAGGCGCTGACCGGTTCCTTATTTGCTTTCAGTGCACCGGTGTTGGGTCTGGCACTTTTCTTCCTCTCTCTCATAGCCAGGATGTTCGTACGCAGCCAGCACAGCGAAATTGCAGTTCTGCGCAGCCGTGGCGCACCACGAACCTGGATTCTAGCTGTATATCTGGTGGAATGGGGCATACTGGGGCTAGGAGCGTTGGTGCTTGGATTGCCGGCTGGGCTGGCTCTGGCTCGTTTGGTCGGACGCACACGCTCCTTCCTGGATTTTTCCAGTCTGCCGGCTTTTACCCCGCAGCTTTCCCTGCAATCTGTTGCGCTGGCGCTGCTGGCTGTCTTACTGGGGATTGGCTTCTGCCTGCTCCCCGTCTGGCAGTCCGGGCGCGACACCATCGTGTCCTACAAACAAGAGCGCGCCCGCGCCCGGCGCAAACCGCTGTGGCAGCGGATGTATTTAGATGGCGTGTGCCTGGTCCCGGCTCTGTACGGGTGGTACACCCTGCGTGCTCAGGGTCGCCTGAGCTTGTTGGGGCGCACCGTAGGCAGCACCGATCCCTTCCAGAATCCACTGTTATTTTTGTTGCCCGCTTTATTTCTGGTCGGGGCAAGCTTGCTCGTTATGCGCCTTCTTCCACCATTGCTGGATGGTTTGGCTGCTCTGGCTGCCCGCTTGCCGGGCGTGACCGCCACCTACGTGCTACGTCAGTTTGCACGCTCGGGTAGCACTTACCAGGGTGTGCTACTGCTCACAGCGCTTACGATTGGGCTGGCAACATTTGTCGCTTCGGAGGCGCATTCACTGGATCAAACCCTACAGGATAGTATTTACTATGCCACTGGTGCAGATCTTAATTTGGCTGAAGGTGGCGAATTTGTACCTGACACTTCTACCGGATCAAACGATACCACCCCCGCCGACAGCGGTTTGTGGAACTTTTTGCCGATCAGCGACCATCTTAATCTACCCGGGGTGCAGGCAGCAGCACGGGTTGGCAGTTATACCGCGAGTTTGTCCAGTGGGGGGCGTAACGCCAACGGGCAAATAATGGGCATTGACACGGCAGATTTTTCCCAAGTTGCTTTCTTTCGGGACGACTTTGCTGCCGAATCCCTCAACGGGCTGCTTAACCGTCTGTCTTCCAGCCCGGATGCGCTGCTGGTGGATCAAGGAACCTGGGAGCGCTTTAACCTGAATACCGGCGACACACTCGAATTGCGAATAGAGATAGGCGGTCAGGCAACTACTATATCCTTTACGGTGGCGGGCGTGTTTACCCGCTTTCCAACCTGGAAGCCGGATCAGGATGGAGCGTTGTTTGTCACCAACCTGGACACGATTTTCGAATCGTTAGGCAGCTTACAGCCATACGCCGTTTGGCTGCGTACCACACCTACAGCCAACACTGCCGAGATTGTTGAGGGCATCAATCAGATGGGGGTGGCAGTTGTCACGGTGCAGGATGCGCGTGCGCAAGTTGCACAGGCCTTCCAGGCGCCCGGGCGGCAGGGTGTACTGGGGATGCTTTCGGTTGGCTTTTTAGCCTCCTCTGCTCTGACACTGGTAGGTGTGTTCCTGTATACCCTCTTTTCTT
>JBAQMM010000166.1:0-30581 GCA_049302815.1 Anaerolineaceae bacterium
CTCACTCTATGTTGGCTGTGCTGCGCCATAAGGACTTGATCAAATCACGGGCTTTCCTGTTCCAGCCTCTCGTACAGCCACGCCACCATTCAGTCAACAGACCCGTCAAGCGCGCTGCTCCGAAATGAACCCCAACAACCTATTCTATTCCTGCTTTTTCAGACACTTCTACGCTCAATGACAGCCTCTCGATTAATACTTTCTTCTAAATCTAACGAAAAGTGACACAGTAACTTGTACGATATGCACAACCGGAATTCGCCTGGTGCAATCGACCATCTGAATTTGGTGGAGTGCAGTCGTCGCCTAATACCAGCCTCACTGGCTGTAGAGAATTACAGGACACCTTTTTGGCTTGAAGCTTACTTTAACGCAACTGTTGGTCGTTCTACAAATACTAATTCGGAGGGGATCAGTCGCGCGGCTCAGCCCGGCTTGGAAATCGCGGTACCGGTATTTGCGTCCATCCAGTTTTCGATCCACTCGATTACCTGTTGCCGGGCATTGGGCGGCTCCACATTAAACTGGATGATGCCAGGGTAATTCTCTGCAAAATAATCTGAAAAACCTGGGCGGTAAGTGATCAGCGCAGATAGAAAGGGCCGTGTGTGTAAATCCGCTAACACTGAAGCCCAACCTTTGTCCTCCCCAATTTCATACGGACCTATCTCATCAATAATCCACAGGTCAGCTGTGATCGGTTTGGACAAGTATGCTTTTGCCCATTCGACCGTCTCAGGGAACATTTTCCATTTTCCCAGCACCTCGGCATCTCCGGGCAATGCCAGTTGTGCCAGAATCCTGGTCTCTCCGTCAGGGATTAATCGGGTATATATGCCAGTTTTGACTCCGTTTTCGAATTGACCCGGCGAATAAATCCCCTGACAGCTAAAACCCTTTTTGGAGAGACGCTCAATCACTTGTTCAACCAGCCAGGTTTTACCACAACCACTTGTTCCATGAATTCCGACTATTTTTCCCATTGACCGTCCTCATCCCAGTTAACCAGAGATAGTTTCTCTGGTCAAATCCAGGCAGGTTTGTACTAATAACGCGCAGGCAGCCGGCAGACAATCTTCATCAATGTCGAAGCGGGGATGGTGATGCGGGAAAATTTTACCCTGCTGCTCGTTGGAGGACCCTACGAAGATGAATGCGCCGGGAATTTTGTCCAGGAAGTAGGCCATATCCTCAGAAACCATGGTCCGATAATGGGCGTCAATCACGGCATCCGGGAGCAAACATTTGAGCGCAGTTTGAGCCGCTTCAACCACGCCCGCTGAATTCACCAGGGGAATAGTGTTCTCCTTCAGAGTGATGTGTGCCTCACACCCCATGGCTTCTGCTACCACTCCGACAATTTGCTTGAACCGGTCCAATACTTTGGCAAAAACTTCCGTCCGAAACGCCCGGATGGTGCCCTGTAATTCCACACTTGACGGAATGATGTTCATGGCACTGCCGCCATGCACCATGGTGACGCTCACTACGGCTGAGTCAAACGGGCTGACATTCCGGGAAATGATGGATTGCAGGGCTGTGATGATTTGAGCGCTTGCGATCACTGGGTCCGCGGTAAACTGGGGAGAGGCTCCATGCCCGCCTTTCCCTGTAACCGTGATGGCAAAACTTTCGCTTCCCGCCATGCTTGGTCCCTCTGTAATGCCAAACCAACCCACGGGCAGTTCATTCCAGACGTGCATGCCCAAGGTGAAATCGGGCCTGGGATTTTCAAGGACCCCATCGGCAATCATGGCAAGGGCACCCTGACCGATCTCCTCGGCTGGCTGAAAGACTAATTTACAACCCCCATTCAGCTCATTTTTATGATCCGCCAGCATTTTGGCAACCGTAAGACCGATCGCCATGTGGGCATCATGACCACAGGCATGCATGACCCCCGGAGTGCGTGAACAATACTCCAGCTGATTTTCCTCCTGGATGGGGAGCGCGTCCATGTCAAATCGAAGCATGACCACCGGTACTTCCCGTTGACCTGTGAGATAACCAACCACGCCCGTCTTTCCGACCTCAGTTTGAACCTGGTAACCCAAGCGTCTCAGTTCATCCGCGATAAACTTGGAGGACTCTAACTCCTGGAATGAAAGCTCCGGATTCTGATGAAACTTCCGGCGCAAGCGTATCATATCCGGCAGTAAAGACCTGGCTTCCTCAAAAAGATTCATCCTGCCTCCGAAATACAATCCGTCTGAAGCGTTCGATATACCGTCCCCCACTCCCATTACTCTTGGCTCTATGGTCCTCAAGGTGTTTCTTGAACGCGTCGGGGTCGCCGATTTGGGAATGATGCTGGAGCAATGCTTCAATTCGTCGACCCCAGCAATCGCTAACGTCCATTTCAACAGTGGGCGCGAAAGGCAGGCTTAACCACAGTTCAGAAATCATGGTAACAGGAAAGCCTTCTTCAGCCAGCTCAGGGAAAAAGCTCCTGTTGCCGACCGCTGGGAATACCGCGTCCACGACGATTTGTCCGGCTGCCCGATGATCGGGATGATTCAGGCTGGTATCACTGAGGTAATAATTTTGTGGATCACATGAAACCACAATATCAGGTTTCACTTTCCGGATCAATTTAGTCACTTCCCGTCTCACGTCCAGATCGGGCACAAGGTAACCATCCGGGTAATCGAAGAAATCAACCCGGGTTACTCCCAACACATCTGCTGCTGCCCGCTGTTCCACCATGCGCACTTCTAACAGTTGGGCGCAATCTGGAAACGCGGCGCTGATGCCTCGTTCACCTTTAGTCAGCAAAGCATACTGTACTTCGTAGCCAGACTGGGTCCAACTGGCGATCGTCCCGCCTAAAAAAAATTCTGGATCATCAGGATGCGCCAGAATTACTAATATTTTGGCCCCTTGAGGCCACTTGTCAACTGGCTCGGTCATCTCCGTTTGCGCCTCCGGTTACCTTTGGGCTGCTCACTGGGGGTGTTCCTGGCATTATCAGTCTGTTGAGAGCGTTGCTGCTGGTTTCTCTGTTGAGGATTTCGTGGCTGATTGCTTCGTTCCTGCTGAGGTTTGTTGCGCCGATCTGCTGGTTCCGGTTTTCGTCTGGTTTGCAGAGGCAGCATTTCAACATCAATGGAATCCGTTTCGTCTAAAGGCATGATTGGAGCAATCTTCGGCGCTTTTTCAGCCAGGACACCCGTCTGCAGCTCTTCCAAGGTGAATTGACGCGGACCAGATTCAGGCAGATCCACCACCACTGAGTTGCTGAGAGGCAAAACCTGGACAACCTTACCTTCGCCCAGAGGGGTCTGAACGGTCTTTTTCCGCTTCGGCAGGTTATTTCTGGCTTCCACGTACATTTCATGCTCATAATTCAGACAGCAGCGTAATCGACCACACATTCCTGTAATTTCAGAAGGGGTCAGCGAAATGTCTTGCGATTTCGCCATCTTGATTGAAATAGAACTGAATTCAGTGAGGAAACGGGCACAGCAGCGCTTTTCTATGCCACAAGCACCCAGCCCGGAAAGAGACTTGGCAATGTCGCGCGGTCCGACCTGGCGGATTTCCAGCCGGACATCTCTGAAAAGCCTCGAAACCTCTCGTAAAAAGGCTTTAATGTCGAAACCTGAATCCGGCTCATAATTCAGAAAGAAGGTGAGCCGCGTGGAGTCGAAGGAATACTCTGTGGAAATCGCTTTGACTCCCTCAAAATGAGAGTTCTTCAGGAAGTTTTGAACTTTCTCCAGAGCTTCCTGCTCCTTCGCGACATTAGCTTCCTTTACCGTCAAGTCCCTGGCAGTAGCCACCCGTTCGATTGGCTGAATTTCCTCAGCATTGTAGGGGGTGTCAACGGTTGTATTCATGATCTTCCCCAATTGTCTGCCCCGGGCAGTGTTCACGAGCACATAAGTACCCATTTCCACTTCCACGCCCTCCGGGACAGAAAAATGGTATATCTTCCCAACGGTAGTAAATTGAACGCCAATAATTGATGCTTCAGCCATAAATTGTAATTATATCATCCTGGCTCTTGCTTGAGAAAAGCTTGTTTGCTCATTTCGGAGGCGATCCTGCCGGTCATTTCGCGCAGGGCCTTTACCGTTGGATTTGCCTGATCAAGCAACAGGATTGGGGTACCTTCATCGCCACTCTTGCCGATCTCTGGATCCAATGGAATGCTTCCGAGGAATGGCACACCTGTCCTGGCAGCCAATATCTCCCCACCGCCTTCACCGAAAACACGCAGCAGGCTGCCATCAGGCATTTCGAGGTAAGCCATGTTCTCCACGATGCCGAGCACCGGGACTTCCAATTTTTGGAACATGGACACTGCCCTGAAAGCATCATCCACTGCCACCACCTGGGGAGTGGTCACAATGACCGCCCCACTTATGGGCAGGGATTGCGATAGGGAAAGCTGCACATCACCCGTTCCCGGAGGGAGATCAACAACCAGGTAATCTAAAACGCCCCAGTCAAAATCCGTCAGGAACTGTTGGATGGCAGAATGAAGCATGGGTCCACGCCAGATCAGAGCCTGACCATCCGGTACCATAAAGCCTATGGATACAACCTTGACCCCGTACGCCTCCGCTGGTTTGACTTTCTCGCTTTCATTACCTGTGGGCAACTGATCAATGCCCAGCATCCTGGGTATGTTCGGACCGTAAATGTCTGCATCCAGTAAACCAACGCTAGCTCCTACCTGTGCCAGGCTGACCGCCAGGTTTACCGCGATAGTGCTTTTGCCCACGCCACCCTTGCCTGAACCTACGGCGATGACGTGTTTGAACTGGTTGGAGGAAATTTGGATAGGTTTTTGGTTCTGAACCTGTGACTTCATCTGTATCTGCACATCCTTTGCGTCGGTCATGATCTGAACTGCCCTGCGGGCATCCTGCTCAAGTTGACCGCGCAACGGACATGCTGGTGTGGTCAATACCATTGAAAAACTGACTTTGTCTCCCTCAACTTTGACATCCTCAATCATCTTCAGACTGACCAGGTCCTTGTGCAGATCAGGATCTAAAACGGTGGAGAGTGCATTAAGTACTTGTTGGTTTGTGGTCAATTCTTTCTCCAAATGTTGTATTGAAATCGAGTTACCAGTTTACCTATTTCCAGGTTGCTTGTAAAATCTTAACTTTGTACGGTAAAACGCTATGAGTTACTCCACCGTAACAGATTTTGCCAGGTTGCGCGGCTGGTCCACATCCAAACCCAGCAACGTGGCGATGTGATAGGCAAACAACTGCAGTGGGATGGTGGTGATAATCGGGCTTAACAACCAGGGGGTTTTGGGGATCCACATTACTTCATCAACCAGGGATGGGATCAGGGTATCGCCTTCAGTTGCCACGGCAATGACCTCACCGCCGCGCGCTTTTGCCTGTTCGATCTGGCTGATCATCTTTTCGTACCAGGCGTCCTGTGGTGCAATCATTACCACTGGCAGGTTCTTATCCACCAGGGCAATCGGTCCATGCTTCATCTCACCAGCAGGATAGCCTTCCGCATGGATATACGAAATCTCCTTTAATTTTAAAGCGCCTTCGTAAGCAATAGGCATATTGATCCCCCGTCCAAGGTAGAGGGTACTGCGCATGAGTTTGTAGCGCTCAGCGATCTTTTCAACTTCAACTTCGTGCTCCAGGGCTTTTCCTGCCAGCGAAGGAACCTGCAACAAGTCCCGCACTAACCCCATGCGCTGGGGTGTTGGCAAGGTTCCACGTAAATCCGCCAGATAAACCGCCAGCATATATAGATCCACGATGGGTGCGGTGAAGGCTTTGGTCGAAGCCACCCCAATTTCCGGTCCGACTTGCATGGAAATGTAGCCATCGACTACACGCAACGCCTGGGAACCAATGGCATTCACTATGCTCCAAAGGGTAGCGCCCTTGACTCGCCCTTCTTCCATGGCAGCCAGGGTATCGGCTGTCTCACCGGATTGGCTGATCGCCAGCACGACTGTATCTTCATCTACGATTGGGTCAATGTAGCGGAATTCTGAAGCCACCATCACTTCCACAGGAATGCGAGTCAGGCGCTCAAGGAGGATTTTTCCCACCATGCCCGCATGCTGGGCAGTTCCACAAGCTGTGATGAAGATTTTCTTGATCTTTTTTGCTTTTTCGCCGTCGAGATTCAAATCCGGCAGGTTGATCCGGTAATTGTCAAAATCCACCCGTCCCACCAAGGTATCCGAAAGCGAACGCACCTGTTCGTGAATTTCCTTTTGCATAAAATGGCGGTAATTGCCTTTTTCTGCTGAAATCGGGTCCCAGGGGATGTGATGAATGTCTGGCTTCACCTTTTCCCCGCTTAAAGTTTCAATCTGCAAGTCATCCTTTTTCACCACAGCCAGTTGACCAGATTCCAGGAAGACAATTTGACGGGTATGTTCAACGATCGCGGGCAGATCACTGGCGATGAACATTTCCCCTTTGCCGTAACCGATCGCCACTCCGCCCGCATTGCCCAACCGGGCAGTGATCAAGCGATCCGGCTCATGGGAAGACATCACGACGATCCCATGCGCGCCTTTGACCTTCTTAAGGGTCTCCTGCACGGCGGTAAAAAGATCATGGTGAATCGCGTAGTACCGCTCAATCAGGTGAACAATGGTTTCAGTATCAGTCTCAGATTTGAAAACCGCGCCCTCAGCTATCAGCTCTTCCCGCAGGCTGAGGTAATTTTCCACGATGCCATTATGAACGATCACAATTTCGCCGGTGGCTCCGACATGAGGATGGGCATTTTGCTGGCTGGGGGCTCCGTGGGTAGCCCAGCGGGTATGTCCGATGCCGACTTTCCCATTTACCGGTTGTTCATTAATCAAAGCTTCTAAACGGGAGATTTTTCCGGCATCCCGCCTGACTTCAATCTTGCCGTTTTCTAAAACAGCAATCCCGGCTGAGTCATACCCGCGGTATTCCAGCTTTTTTAATCCACTGACTATGATTGGCGTCGCGTTCTTCTCGCCAATGTAAGCCACAATTCCACACATATTTGATCTCCTTCCAATGTCTTATACACTCACAGTTAAATCCGTGAGACACAAAAAATGAATTGATTAATGGCACTGGAAATCAGATGAATAGTCATCCGGGGGGCATCCGCCGATCTCTCGATTTTCCCAATCCAAGTTGGTTAACCTTTTCTTGCGAAAAGGAACCCCCGACCTCGTCACTTGACAACTGTCAAGCCTGGCGCTAGTTTCCGGTGTTTGAGTGATTATACTTGAAAATCCAATTGTTTCATCCCAACCCAAACCTTGCCCGCATCTTCTGGTAGTCTTCCAGTGTGTCAATATCCCCAGCCATGTCATCATCCAGCCATTCCAGTAAACGCACGGGGAAGCAGGAAATCACGGATCGGCCGCCCTGGTCGCCTTCCAACTTATCCAGTTCATCAAAAGCGCTTCGCGGAAAATAGACCGGGTTGGCTCTTCTGCCAGTGATGATTGGGAGGACCACAGAATCTTCATCCGCAGCGATTTCGATAAGTGAACTGATCAGGTTGACCGAAATTTGTGGTTGATCCGCCAATAAAAAGAGCGCGCCCCGGACGGTTTCAGGCAAAGCCCTCAAACCTGCCTTAAGCGAAGTGCTTTGACCCTCTGCCCAGCGCTCGTTTTCAACGATGATGACACCCTCCTGGTCAAGCAGTGGCAAAATCATATCGCGATTGGCACCCAACACGACCACCAGCGGATCAAGCTCCGCTGCCCAGGCAGTCTCAACACAGGTGTTCACGATGTTCTTTTTTCCCCATGGGAGCGTTTGTTTGACCAGACCCAGGCGGCTGGATTGACCTGCCGCCAGGATGATTGCTGCAATGTTGGTTATTTTCGCCTGTGCCATCTATTCCCGATAAAACTTCACTTTCAACCCTGTCCAGTCACCGGATTTTACCAAGACCCCGTAAAACCTTCTCAGCTGTCAGCGGAAAACTGGTAAAAAACACACCAGTCGCCTGGTTAACCGCATCCAAAACCGCTGGCGCGAAAGGCAGATAAGGCATTTCACCCATGCCACGGGCGCCATAAGGTCCGAGCGGATCCGGATATTCCAGGATGACGCTCTGCACCTGGTCAGGAATATCCATGGCAGTTGGGATCATGTAAGTGGAAAGCTCCTTGGTCAAGGTTTTGCCGGCCTTGGTCACAAAATTCTCCATCAGGGCATAACCCATTGCCTGCACCACCGCACCCTCGATTTGACCCTCCACCAGGGATGGGTTGATCGCTTTTCCAACGTCATCCGCGCAAATAACGTTCCGCAAAGACACCTCACCGGTTTGCAAATTCACTTCTGCCAGAATAGCTTCAGCCACATAACCATAGGCGAAATTGGGGTTACAATGACCATCGGTTTTGTCCATCGGACTGGTGGCTGGTGGTCTGTAAACGAAATCCCCAATGGCGGGACGGTCGCCCGCATTCCACCTCTCCAGGGCTGAGTTTGCTGCCCCTGCAATGGCATTCCCAGACATAAAGGTCATGCGGGAAGCAGATACGCTGCCCGAATTTCGCGAGGTGGCGGTATCGGAGAGGTGCAGTTCAATTTTATCCACCGGCAAGCCCAAAGCTTCGGCTGTGAATTGCGCAAAAACTGTGTGAGCGCCCTGCCCAACTTCCGCGCCGGCGTGGAACAAGCGCGCCTTTTGGATCTCTTTTTCGCCGTACAGCTCGATTGTTGCACCGCAGTTCTCCGGTGCGCCAAACGAAAAGCCGACGTTCTTGTACCCGCAGGCAAATCCCAGGGCTGTTTTGACGTGTTTTTTTGTGGAAGCCTGAATGTCTGGTTTCATCCAGCCTTCCGGCGTTTCGTGCCACCCTGCTTCCACGGCGCAGCGCTGAACCACTTCGCGGATGCTGACACCTTTCGGGACGACTTCGCCCATGGACTGCCGCGAACCCTCTTTGAAGACATTACGCAGACGAAACTCCACCGGGTCCATACCCAGGGTTTTAGCCAGCAGGTTCACCTGCATCTCTGCCATGAATGTCGCCTGCGGTCCGCCAAAGCCTCTGAATGCCCCGCCAGGAATATTATTGGTATAAACCGCATAAGCGTCGGTGCTGACGTTGGGAATGTCATAGGGACCGGTAGCCAACAGTGTGGCATTGCCCAGCACCTTGGTGGTGGTATAAGCGTAGGCACCCCCATCGGCATAGATCCAGCTTTGCGCCGCAAGGATTTTACCTTCAGAATTGGCGCCCCATTTGGCTTTCAGCGCGTAGGCGTGCCGTTTATGATGCCCTATGATGGACTCTTCCCGCGACCAGACGATTTTTACCGGCCGGTCAATCCCCGCTTCATGCAGCTTCAGCACAGCCAGCGCCAGGATGATCTGCACAGACATGTCCTCCCGACCACCAAAAGCACCGCCAATGTAAGGATAGATCACCCGAACTTTTTCGAGTGGTAGGTTGAGCGCGTGGGCAATTTGTTCCTGATCCTCATGCGTCCACTGCCCGCCCACAATCACCGTGATGCGTCCCTCCTGATCGAGGTAAGCCACCCCGGATTCTGGCTGCAAAAATGCGTGCTCCTGAACAGGCGTGTGATATTCCTGTTCGACCACCACAGTGCACTGTTTGAAAGCCGCTTCAGTATCACCAAAACGCACAATGTTGTGATGAAAGATATTAGATTCGCATTCTGGATGCACAAGGACGGCATCATCTTTCAATGCGGCATCTAAGGAATCCATAACCAGCAGGTCATCATAAACCACATCGATGGCTTTCACTGCTTGTGTGGCGATTTGGTCAGTTTCAGCAATCACCAATGCCACCTGATCGCCTTCAAAGCGGATCCGGTCCCCGTGCAGTTTGTTGGAACCTGGCCCACACAGGACGGGTTGATCAGGCATGATCAGCCCGTATTCATTATTGGGGACGTCCCTGGCGGTCAGCACGGCGACAACACCTGGAATAGACAGGGACTTTTCAATGTTGATTGAACGGATAATGGCGTGAGGTCTTTGGGCAAATAGAACTTTCATGCTCAGTTGATCTGCAAATTGAAAATCCCCTGGATATTTGGCTTTGCCGGTGACTTTTGACAAAGCGTCTACGCGATTAATTGAACTGCCGATAATGCCCATTTTTACCTCTCCACTTTCATGCAGGCGGATTCAATGGCTTCAATAATTTTGTAATAACCGGTGCAGCGGCACATATTCCCGGAAATGCCTCTTTGGATGATCTCACGGCTGGGATCGGGATTCTCTTCCAACAGCTTCACGGCAGACATGACAAACCCCGGCGTGCAATAACCGCACTGCACAGCCGCGTGATCAATAAAAGCCTGCTGAACTGGATGCAATTGACCATCCTGTTCAATTCCTTCAATCGTGGTGATGTGCGCGTGATGTGCCCGCGGCGCCGGGATAAGGCAGCTCACCACTGCCTTGCCGTCCAGGAAAACGGTGCAGGCACCGCACTCGCCCTCCTCGCAGCCCACCTTGGTTCCGGTCAGTCCCACCCGGTCCCGCAGCAGGCTGACCAAGGTATGGTCGCTGTAATCCGGAATGGAAAAATCCTGACCATTGATAGTCGTTTCAATAAGGTGCCCTTCCCAACCTTCCGCAGGATTGGCGCTGAAACCTTCCTTGGTATCCAGGGTAGCCAGTCTGGCTGGAACCGTATCCAGGATTTTGTTTTCCCCAATCTCTACTAGGGCATTCTCAACCAGCACGGGAAGCGTGTAGCTTCGATAAGAATCGGAAGCCCGAATATCAGAGATGGGAGTGGCAGTCTCGGCCGCCAATTCGGCTGCCTTGGCGATATTCTCCGAAGTCAGTGTTTTCCCTCTCAGAAATGTTTCCGCGTTGAGAGCGTGGATAATGGTCGGGGCGACTGAGCCCAATGTAATCGCCACGCCGCTAATGACCTCCCCTTCCATGTCAAGTATCACACAGCAGTTGAGCACAGAAATAGCCTGCGCCCTGCGCAAGGCGGATTTCTTAAAATTCCCTTTTTGGTTTTTGGTCAAGCCCTGAAACGTCACCTCACGAACAAACTCATCTTTACGCAAGACTGTTTTTCGGATGCCCTCATAAAAATCCTGCAGCGGAACGATCCTCTGACCAGACCGCGAGACCAACACCAGGCTGGCATTCATCGCCATTAGTGGCGTGATCGTGTCATTGGCGGGCGAGCCGGTTACCAAGTTCCCGACCACGGTCCCGCGATTGCGCAGCTGCGGTGTGGCAACCTGCGAGCATGCCTGCACCAATGGGAAACCATATTCTTTGAGCAATGGGGAACGGACGACGTCATTGTGGGTCACCAAGGCATCAAGATGGATCAGACCCTTCTCATCACGCCAGACCTTATCAAGACTGGCCATGCGGGAAATATCCAGCACGGTATCCAAGTCCTGCCACTTCCCGTTACGAATTTCAACCATCAGGTCAGTCCCACCGGAAATGATCTTGGCAGGTCCATCCTGGTTTGCCAGCAGGGTCGTCAACTGTTCGACGGTTTCAACAATGTGGTAATGCTTCCACATAAGTTCTCCTGACATCAAGTATTAGTTTATTTTAAAGTGTTTTTGTATTGGATGATCTCAGCCAGGATGCTCACGGCGATTTCATCGGGCGTCTCGGCTTGGATATCCAAGCCAATCGGGGTCTTAATTCGCTGCAGTTGATCCTCTGAAAGACCCTGAGCCAGCAAACCTTTCCTGGTGACATCCCAGCGCCTCCTCGATCCGATCAAACCGATATAGGCCGGGTCGGTTTCCAACAATCTTGGCAACCCGACGATGTCGATATCGCTTCCCCTGGTCACCAGGACAATGTAGGTGTGTTGATCGATTTCCAGCTTATCTGGAATTTCCCGCAGGGGAACCGGCAGGAAATCCTCAATCCCGGGAAATTCCGCGGCACTGCACAGCTCGGTCCGATCATCCGACACTATCACGTGAAAGTTGAGCAGCTGTCCGAATTTTGCCACTGCCTTGCCGACATGACCCGCTCCAACGATCAGTAATTTTGGTTTGATCAATTGGGGTTCGATGTAGATAGTCATCGTTCCTCCGCATACCCCCACTGCCGCGTCGGCTTGCGCGTCCAGCGAGTAGTGGACTATTCGCGTCTGATTGCTGTTCATCGCCTCAAGCGCGACTTTTTTTACCTCAGCTTCGACACCGCCTCCGCCGACGGTTCCCCTGGTCTCGCCATTGGCATAGACCAGCATCTTGCTGCCAGCGTGCCTTGGAACTCCACCGCTGGTCTCAACCACAACGCACAGACAGACCGGTTCTCCAGCCCGGATTGCACAAGCCAGGTTTTCCAATATTTCGTCCATCATTCCTCTAACAAGGTCAGGACAATTGGCAGCAGTTGTTTCTTTCGGGAAACAACGCCTTCAGCGAAGCGTGTTCCATCCGGCAGCGGACGATAAGGTAGTTCGTCCAAAGCGGGCGGCGCATCCACAAAAATCAGCCTGCTGGAACCTTCAACAACATCTGTAACCATCAATCCAGCGAAATCCAAACCTTTCTGGTTTTTCAGGTTTTTAAGCGCGAGTTGAAGCTTTCCTAGATAATCACCGATCTCATAAATGTCGGAGGTTTCCGCTTGGGCAATGGCGAACTTATAACCAGCAGTTTCGTAAATTTTCATGTCCGTTGTCACCACCGCTTCCGGATCCTGGGTCATCAATCCTGCTCCGGCCTGGAGGATCTTTTCTCCATAGGATTTTATGGTTTCATCCGCCAGAGGAGATCCAGGGACAAACGCCCATCTTGCCAGCCGTTCAGCAGCATTTTTATCGCGTTGGGTAGTAGTAGGTGAATTTAGAATGAGGGTATCTGAGAGCAGACCTGCCAGCAACAATCCGGCAATCGCTGGAGGAGCACTCAGACCAGATTCCTCGGTTTGTTCTGATACGAGCGTGGATGTGCTCCCGACGATATCCACCGTGAATTTGATCGGTTGATGGGTGGATTGGTTACCCAAACGATGATGATCCAGTATTTCAAGCAATTCGGCCTCTTCCAGGGAAGCAATGGCTTGTTGAGGTTCGTTATGATCCACCAGGATAACCTTGATCCTGGGCGGATTCAATAAGTCTCTTTGCCTCACCACACCCAGGTAACGTTTGTTTTCATCTAAAACCCAATATTCATTTTGCTCTGTCCGCAGCAGCCGATTGATCACATCCTTGATCCTGGTGCCAGCCTGGAATTTGGGAATGTCCACCTCAGCCGCTTCCCGGCAGGGAACATCCAGGAGTTCCGCCAGGGTCATGTCCCGGTATTTCGGATGGGGTCCCATGATCTTGCGCAGAAAATCGAACAGACTCTTGCCCGTCACGATACCAAAAGGCGTCCCATCGGAGTTGACCACTGGAGCAATCCCACCCGTCCTGGAAAGGATTGCCCAGGCTTCGTTCAAAGACTTTTCGGGGCTCACAACATCCAGCCTTCGCGTAACCGATTCGAAACGGGGTGAGGCATCTGTGAGCAGCATTGGCGGTTCGAGTTCAAGCAGTTTCAACACAAAAGCAGTCTGGCGGTTGATGGCTCCTGCACGCGCTGCGATGGCATTGACGCCATCCCGCTCGCTGAGCATCCAGGCATAGCCTACAGCCGCAGCGATTGAATCCGTATCAGGGTTGATATGTCCGGTGACATAAATCCGGTTGGAAATCTTTTGTGAGGTGCCGTAATTCTGCATAGATAGACCTAACCTTGTTTCGAATTTTTTAATGCTTTCCAAATTTTTTCCGGTGTTACCGGATTGTCATAAATTTCCACGCCACAGGCATCCAAGACGGCGTTGCCTATGGCAGGCGCGGCACCGTCCATGGGTATCTCTGCCACAGCCTTAGCACCAAAGGGATGCGAGTGTTCATAAGTTTCGACAAAGATCGCCTGCACCCTGGGCATTTCATCGGCTCTAAAGATGTGATAATCCACCAGGTCCTTTTCCCGGGCAACACCACGGGAATTGTAGTGCATTTCCTCGCAGACGCCGTATCCCAGGGCTTGCGCCATGCCCCCTTCCACCTGCCCGGAGGCTGTGGTCGGATTGATAATCACGCCGCCATCTACCGCCATGACTAGGTCTTCCACGGTCACCTGCCCGGTTTCAACATCCACAAGCACGGTCGCGAATTGCGCGGCGAATGGTGGTGGTGATGTCGGAGCGACATGAGAAGCCACTGCCATAATTTGTTCCTGATCCCTGTGATGAAGGCTGTCCAAAGCTATTTCCGCCATGGAAAGGCTTTGACCAGTGGGGGCAACTGCGCGCTTGTTTTTCAATACAATTTGCTCTGGATTGACAGCTATCCCCTGGGTCTCAAAGATCGCGGCAGCCCTCTTGCGGATTTTACCTGCCACTTCCTGGGCTGCTTTTGTCACAGCGGTGCCCGAAATGTAAGTGGTTGAGGAGGCATAGGCTCCCTTATCGAAGGGAGTGAAATCGGTATCCGAAGAGTAAATCACCACATCTTCCGTCGGAATGCCCAGCACTTCGGCTGCCATTTGTGCCAGGATGGTATCGCTGCCGGTACCCAGGTCAGTGGCACCCACCAGGAGGTTGAAGGATCCATCATCATTAATTTTTATGCTGGCGCCGCCCATGTCCAGGTAAGGAATGGCAGTACCCTGCATCACCATGGCAACCCCAATGCCACGTCGAAGGTGTGGTCTGCCAGGCACGGCATGCCAACCTGGGTTGGCGTATTTGTCCTCCCAGCCAATCGCCATGGAGCCTTGCCGTACGCATTCCTCCAAACCAACCGTTTCGACAATTTCGGGTTTTGGCTCGCGCCCCTCACTCCAGGAAGTACTGAAAGGCTGCAATTCACCCGCCCTCAGAGCGTTTTTCAAACGGAATTCTAGTGGGTCCATGTTGAGAGCCCTGGCAATCGCTTCCATATGCCGTTCCACAGGCCAATAACCCTGCGGCACGCCGTAACCGCGGTAAGCCCCCGATGGAGGGGTGTTGGTGTAAACAATATCCGCATAAAAACGAATATTGGGTGACTTGCGATAAATCCCATCACCCACATACAGAGCCATGGATTTTTGACCGGTATTTCCTGTTACCGTCAGGGCATGACAGCCATAGGCACCCGTGTCGCTCAGCGCGATCATCTCGTTGGCGGTGAGGGTACCGTCCTTCTTCACGCCGGTGCGCATCTTGATGCGCATGGGATGTCGCGATCGGGAAGCGATAAACTCTTCCTCGCGCGTCATCTCATAGAGTACGGGCCTGCCAGTGGCAATGGTCAGGTGGGCGGACACATCTTCGATTAACATTTCCTGCTTGTTGCCAAACCCGCCACCAATCCGGGGCTTGATGACCCTGATCCTTTTTATCGGCAAATCCAACAAGGGTGCGATCATCCTGCGGACGTGGAAGGGCACCTGGGTGCTGGTCCGGATCACCAAACGGTCATTCTCATCCCAGTAGGTCAGGGCAACATGAGGCTCGATGTGAGCATGCTGGACCTTGGGAACTACATACTCCTGCTCAAAAATGTGATCTGCTTCCGCCATGCCTTTTTCGACATTGCCGATGTCAATGCGGATGGCAGCTGCCAGATTCCTGGAGGGGTCAGAATCAGCAAAATTGACATATTCCTGCTCGCCATGGATTCGGGGAGCGTCAGGCTGCATGGATTCGCGCGGGTCAAGAATGATCGGTAATTCTTCATACCCAACCTCAATCAACGAGAGCGCCTTCTCAGCGATTTCAGCGGTCTCGGCAGCCACAAAAGCCACCCGATCGCCCACGAAACGCACTTTGTTGTCAAGTGAAAAAGTATCCAGGGGTCCGGGAATCGGATCAGATTGACCGGCAGTAGAATAGACTACCCTGGGCAGGTCCTGCCAGGTCAAAACAGCCGCTACTCCGGGCAGGGCTTGGGCTTTGCTGGCATCAATGCTCGCGATGCGGGCATGTGCCACCGGGCTGCGCAGCACTTTGGCAATCAGGGTATTGGGCATTTGGAAATCGGCAGTGAAGGCCGGCTTGCCCTGGGCTAACTTGACCGCGTCCACCTTGATTTCAGATTTTCCTACGGTTTCGGTTTCAGGAATTTCATCCAATTTGACAATTTTTGGCGAGGGAATGGTTTTCTCAGGCGAATTGCCTGTCTGCATCACCTCAGCTGCTCTTAAGACAGCCTGCACTGGTTTGACATAGGCAGTACAACGGCACAATACACCCGAGAGTGCCTCACGGGCTTCTGCTTCTGTGGGGTTGGGATTCTTGTTCAACAAAGCCTTGGCAGCCAGGATCATGGCGGGCTCACAGTAGCCGCATTGGATGGATCCGTTTTCAATAAAGGCTTTTTGGAGTGGATCAAGTCCTGCCGTTTTTTTCCAGCCTTGGTCGGGATTTTCTCCCAGACCTTCAATCGTTTCAATCACGTGACCCTGGGCTTGAACCGCCAGGAACATGCAACTGTTGACTGCCATCCCATCCATGATGACGGTACAGGCGCCGCATTCCCCCCGCTGACATCCGCCGGACTTGGCACCCAACAGCCCAATCTGTCGCAGCACATCCAACAATCTATCCTTTGGATTTGCTTCCACTTCGTAAACATCACGATTGATGCTAAGGCGGATATTCATTTTGCCTCCTTTCGTATCGAAGAAAGCACAATTTTCTGCAGACAGCGGTTAAGCAGAACCACCGCGACTTCCTTCCGATACTCAGCACTTGCCCATTGATCACCGCTCTCCTGATAAGCCTGTCTTACCAGGTAAGTCAGGGATTCCAATTGATTAGTTTCGGGTAAGACTTGTGGAGCTTTAGCAGTACCACCACACGTCACCCGCAGGCCGCCAGCCCTGTCCCTGGCTACCGCCAAGCAGATCAAGGGGCGGTCCTTGGGGGTTCTCGCCACCGATTCAAAGGCAAAGGCTTCAGGCAGAATGCAACGCATTTCGGAAATCAGTTCCAATTTGCCCATTTGCGTTTGGGATAAGTATTTTTCCAACGGGATGGTCTTTTGGGCAGGCACCAACACCACTTCAGGAGCCAGCGCCAATAAGGCAGTCAAAAACGGGGAGCGGTCATCCGCTGACTGGAGAAAATTGAGCAGACTCAAGCTATTGCGCACGTTCAAGCCGGCTTCGATTGAGAGGACCTCTTTTAAATCAGCTAATCCAGGTTCAGCTGTTCGAATTTGTTCGAGGGTTGCCAGAGATCCCATCACAAGGTCATCCCCTGATCTGTAAACCCGGTCCCATCCCAACGTTTGCAGATCAATCAAGGTTGCGCCGTCTTCAAGTGCGTGGGCGGGGAAATTTCCACCTGCCAGGAAGACGATCTTTTCCGGTCCTCCTGCGAGGAGGGCCTCAAATTCCTCCATTGTTCCTGGACGGTGGTAGCGGATAGTGTCATTCTTCATCAGGATACACCCTCCATCCAAAAACCTCTGGATCCATCTCTTGAACTTTCTCTTTGGACAATTCCACAAAGACGCCGTTGGATTCTGCCAGCAGGATGCCGGCATCATCTCTTATTTCTGCCTTGGCAAAAGCCACGCGCCCTTTTTGATTCACTTTACTTGCCTTTACTGTAATCGGTGTATTGACCTTGACAGGTTTACGGTAGCGGACGTTCAATTCACTGGTCATAAAAAAACGGTCAGGCTCATCAGAGTACGCCCGTCCTGAAGCTTCATCCAGCATGGCCGCGATCACACCACCATGAACGATGCCAGGATAACCTTCGTAACGCTCAGGGATAACCACATGGGAGATCACATCGCCATTGTCATCAAAGTAAAACTCCATCTTAAGGCTGAAATCATTATTCCGCCCACAGACGAAGCAATTATTCCCGGAAGGCTGCTTGATCATTCGTTTACCGGTGCAAAGGTATCGATAAGTAATTTGGCATTACCACCGACTGGATACAAAATCGGGCAGGTACAACCATGGTCAATATACTCCTGTACTTTGGTTTTGGCTTCCGCAGGGGTGCCGCTGGCGGTGATGCGGTGGATCAAATCTTCCGGAACCAGGTGCTTGGCACTTTGGATCTGTTCATGGGTGGCTGGCCAACCCAGGATTTGCTGGATTTTTTCCACAACGTCTTTGGAAACACCTGAAGCCTTGGCGATGTGGGGCTGTTGTGCCAGGTATTGGCATAGCAATTCTCGTGTGGTATCAATAGCCCTGTCATGGTCTTCGTCCACGGAACACACCACCAATTGCGGCCGATCAAACTGCTCCAAAGTACGTCCGGATTGCTTCAATCCAACCGACAATTGTTCGATGGCAATGTCGTTATACTCCACAGGCACGCAATAGTTCATCACCACACCATCAGCGATCCTGCCGGTCATTTCCAACATCTTATCGCCGGTAGCGCCGATATAAATGGGTACATTCCTGGGTTCCTTGCGTCCGTGCACCACATCCAGTTCAATCCCAGTGACTTTTACAAACTCGCCGTCATAAGTGACTCGCTCCATGTTTAGCAATTTCCGCAGGACTGTGATCGTCTCTTCCATGGCTTTTAGCGGCTTGGTTCGGTTGATCCCGACATTTTTCGCCAGCGGATCCCACCAGGCACCTATCCCGCAGATGATCCGATCGGGAGCCAGGTCATCCAGGGTGAGGAAGGTCGAAGCAAGCAGACCGATATTCCTGGTCCAGTTATTGATCACACCGGAGCCAACTTTGATTCTCTCAGTCACCGCTGCGTAAGCTGCCATGGGGACAATTGCGTCTCTCACCAGGCGGCTTTCTGCCTGCCAAACCGCTTCAAAGCCTTTCTCTTCGGCGTAGCGAACGATGTCCAATCCATCCCGAAGGTCGTGAGCATCTTGCAGATAAATTGCCACTCTTTTAAACATGCCAAGATTTCCTTTCTTTCTATGTGGGGCTTATTGGGTTCACCAAATCATTTTCCCGGATCGCCTCCAGGTCTTCTGGTGTATCAATATCATGTTGAATATGCCGGTTCAGATATACAACCAGGGATAAATGCATAGCTTCTGCCAGGGCGCAGTGGGCATGAAAAGAATTTAACCCAAACGACGGGGGAAGCAGGTCGGGTCGGCTCAGGCACAGGGCATTGGTTCCAGCCTGCCGGTGGTCTGGAACAATCAATGCGCCTGGATCCTGTGGCGCAAAAGAAAAAATCAGCCTCAGGTCTTCTGCCATCATCAAGGGCAGGTCGGTGGGCAGGATCAGGACGGGACCTGGCTCTTCAGCCAGGATGAACGCAAACCCCTGGGCAATGGCGGCATTCAATCCTGCCGGTCCCTTCTCAGGCAGGGATACCCCGCCCCAACTCGTGACCCATTCCAGAACTTGTTGGTCACGGCTGACGACCAGAATTCGATCAATCTCAGGGCTATCTTTCAATTTGAAGTAAGTGCTTTGGAATAAGGAGATGTTGAATTGCAAGAGTTCATCCGCTGAAAACAATGCACGCAGACGAGATTTCCCCTGGTCTAATGGTTTAACTGGAACAATTACCCATGTCGTCATGGCCGCTCGCCTGTTCAATAAGGATTTTTCCTACAGCCAAAACCTCACGCGCCAGGTTGACCTTATCCTCATCGTTCTTCATAATAGTGTTGGTCTTCCTAATAATTATACGCGGGTAGGCACCTTTTTCAAATAAATCCCCATCCTGAACATCATAAATGTATCCATCCACCAGGACAATATAGTGCTCCAGGACACTGCGCGCACTGGGCTCAATCCCCAACTCGGCAAACATTTTTGCCGCTGGACCTTTCAACGCTTTTCCCTGGATGATTGGGGAAACTGCCACAACCGGCTTGATCTTCAAGACCTTTTTAATCCCGGGCAGACACAGGATGGGATCAATGCTTACCCATGGATTTGAGGGGCACAGCACCACCAGATCGGCTGCCTGGAGACTATCCAGTACCTGGGGAGCGGCTTTTATGTCCACACTTTTTTCGAAAATGATCTCCTCGATTTCCGGAACAAACTGATCGCGAACGAAGTATTCCTGGAAGGATAGCAGGCTTCCTTCCCTGGTCTTGATCATGGTACGAAACGCGTGATTGCTCATCGGAATTACTTGTGTTTGGATACCCCACTGCCTGCAAAAATGCCGTGTGACTTCCTCCAAGGTCATGCCTTTACGCAGGAGGCGGGTTCTTTCCAGATGGGTTGCCAGGTCCCGGTCTCCAAGTTGGAACCAGGTGGGCGCTTGCAGATCCCGCAATGCGGTAGCGACCTGCCAGCTTTCATGCTCCAATCCCCAGCCATGATGTCTGTCAGCCATTCCCGCCAATGAATAGCAGACGGTATCCAGATCGGGGCAGATTTTCAAGCCAAAATGCTCAAAATCATCGCCGGTGTTAACAATCACTGCCAGATTACCAGGTTCAAGCGCGTGATCCAAGCCTACTGCCAGTTTCGCGCCGCCGACGCCGCCTGCCAGTGCGACCACTTTCAAATCTTTCAACCATGTTTCAGGCTTGCCGCTCATCGGAACATGTCTGCCTTTTTGGCGCGAACCAGCCGGGAAGCCTGGTCCTCAGCTAATTCATACGGAAAGCCGTGCGCCAGTACCACGGGAGTGCCCTCAGCTGCCTGCCCCATCATCAGGGAAGCTCCGGCTGCCAACTCATCCGCGGCTGCGATGACTGTGACCCTCAGAGAATATTCAAAGCGGTCAGGTTTTCCGCGCATATCCACCAATGCCGGAACGCCGGAGAGCCCGATGCTCATACCAATAATCCCGTTGCGCCAGGCCCTGCCGTAGGAATCAATAATCAAGATACCCAAGCGCAGGCCGGTCAGTTCTTCCAAATTGGCTCGGATTTGCCCGGCAGATCGATCTGAATCCTCGGGGAGCAGGAGCACCCAATCTTCCGGACTGCCCCAGGCACCCCGGACGTTGGAGTGATCGATACCAGCATTGGCACACACAAAACCGGATTTGTGTTCGACAATGATGGTGCCCGGTCGCGTTCGCAACACTTCGTGGCTCTCCCGCAGGATCAATTCCACCAATTCAGGTCGCTTTTCAACGAAAGCTGCAATTTCAAGAGCACGCTGGGAAGGTTCAATGGTGGTCAGGTTAACCAGGCGCCCTTCTGCCTTGGAGACAATTTTTTGGGCTACCACAAAAATATCCCCATCGTCAACCTGCATGTCATTTTGCTGGAGGGCAGTTAGTATACACTCAGCCAGGTTATCGCCCTCTTTGATCTCCGGGAGATCCGGAACGGTGGTGAGCGTCAGGGTTTTACTTTGTCCCATGTTACTTTGCAATGCCAGTGATGCGAATTCCCGCGGAAGGCACCCTGTATTGAATATTCAGTCCGATCAGGACGGAGGTCAATCCCTCCACAACCACGGCATTTTCAATCACACCAGCATCCCATCCGGTTAACCCGGTATCTTCCACCAGCCCGATCACAATTTTCCGGGCTTCCTTGCTGCCGCCACAGACCAATACATCACAGCCGACTTCCTCATCAGCCAGCAAGCGCTCGTAGGAGATGTTTTGGAAGGCTGCCACTACCTGCGTGTCAGCCCCCAGGATGCTTTGAGCCTGTTGTGCCGCGCTGCCTTCGGCGGGCATGGAGACCCTCGTGACCTTGGGTGGGTTGAGTGGCACCACCACATCAATCAAAATCTTGTCATGCAAATAAGGCTTCAAAGCAGTCAGAGTGTCTGCGTGCGCAGCAAAAGGCACGGTTATCACTGCGATATCACCTGCTGCCACCGCATCCTGGTTGATCATACCGCCCAGGTCACCCGTTCCATGCAATAATTCCTGCACCACTGCCACAGCAGCCAGCGCCTTTTCTTCCGAACGGGAACCGATAATCACTTTGTGCCCGGCTTTCGCCCAGCGATATGCCAATCCTCTGCCTTCCTTGCCGGTTCCGCCAATAATTCCAATGGTGTAAGTCATTTTTTTCTATCCTTTAGATCAATGAATCTTGTTCCAGGTTTTTTGGGCAATCTCACTTGCCCGCGCTGCAATTTCCCCCTCATCCAGGTAAAGCAGCTTTCGGTCTTTCATCAGGACCTTGCCTGCCACCATGGTGGTGGTCACCATGCCATCCCGAAAGCCAAACAGGATATGCCAGGGTAAATTTCCAGCGGTCAGCGGAGTGATCGGCTGATAATCCACCAGAATAAGGTCGGCTGCAGCGCCTTCGACTATCTCGCCTATACGCAAACCGTCAAAAGTTTGGCTCGCCAGCCTGGCATTATTCTCAATCGCTATCTTGATGACGTCATACCCGTTCATCAGGCGGGGGTCCAGTCCATGGTCTTTTTGAATGAAGTAGGCTGCCTTCCATTCTTCCCACATGGCATTCGAAAAACCGTCATTTCCCAGTACCACTTTGACACCCTTTTCAAGCATCTCCAGGATGGGCGCCATCCCGACGGCGTTGTTCATGTTGGAGCGCGGCTGGTGGGAAAGCCAGGTTCCGGTTTCCGCCAGAAGCTGGACCTCATGCGGGTCAGCATGAACCCCATGCGCCAGGATGCTTTTCGGTCCAAGCACTCCCCAGTCAAAAAAGCGTTCAATGACCCGTTTACCATACCTGGAAAGCGAGTCAGTCTGATCGACGCTCCCTTCAGCGGCATGCACATGGAAACCGGCGCGCCAATTATTAGCAGCCAGGCAGCGCGATAATGTTTCCTCTGAGACGGTCAGGCTGGCATGCAGTCCGAAATGCGCCCGCACCAGTGGGTTGACTTTCTTATTCGCCACCCGAGTGATGAAACGTTCGTTTTCCCGGATACCCGCCAAAGCTCTTGCCTCGCCATCCCGGTCGGTGACCTCGTAGCAAAGTGACGTGCGCAACCCTGCCTCTTCGACCTCGTCATGAATGATATCCAAAGAGCCATCGATGAGATTGGGCGAGGCATGGTGGTCAAACAGCGTGGTAGTGCCATACTTGATCGCGTCCACCAGGCAGACCAGGGCTGAATAGCGTACGCCTTCCTCATCCAGGGCTTTATCCAGTTTCCACCACAGACTGCTCAGGATTTCCTGAAAATTGGCGGGTGCTGTGCCTGAAATTGCCATTCCCCGCGAAAACGCCCCATAGAAATGCGTGTGTGCGCAAATATTCCCGGGCATGACCAGCTGACCGCCAGCATCCAGCACCTGCTCCTCAGGATGCCCCTGGAGCAGTTCGTCAGGCTTTTGGATTGACCGTATAATGCCATCCTGGATCAGGATAACTTGTCCATCCAGAATCTGGTTGGGATTACCCCAGGTGACGATCCTGCCGTTGGTGATAATCATGCCTTGCTCCTTACAAAAGCTTGAAACAGGCCATATCAGCCTGAATCCGGCTAAAGATTTGCGTGAAAATTATAGCATAGGCAGATCGGAACGACCTGCCTGGAGCGATTCTTGTGAACTTCTGTAGCTTCGTGGGAAAGAAAGTGCCTAACGGATTTACCGCTTATTCTTTTTGTGTCAGTTCGTACAGCTCAATCAAGACCCCGTTGGCTGCCTTGGGGTGAATAAAAGCCATTTTGCGGCCGGGCAATTCAGTGGCGTGTTCGTTGATCAGACGGACACCATCTTCCTTAAGCTTTGCCAGGGTCGCTTCGATATCCTCAACCTCAAAACACAGGTGGTGCATTCCCTCGCCTTTCTTTTCAAGAAAGGCAGCCATTCCGGAATCGGTCGTAGTGGGCTGCACCAGCTCAATCTCGCTATCTCCGACCGGCAGAAAAGCGACCTTTGCCTGCTGGGAAGAGACATCTTCAATGTGGTCAACTTTCAAACCAAACGATTTCTCCCAAAATTCCAGGGACGCATCAATATCTTTAACGACAATGGCTACATGGTTTATTTTCTTTACGGGTTTCATTTTTCACCACTAAATAAAGTTGGGAGCACGATATTCGCCCCAGACACCCCGGAGCAGGTTGCATACTTCTCCAAGCGTGATTTTATTTTCCACGCATTCAATCAGGATTGGCATAAGGTTTTCATCGCTTTTGGCGGCAGTTTCAAGGTGCCCCAATAACTGGGCAACTTTGCCATTATCACGATTTTGTCGCAGCGCGGCTAATTTCTCCCGTTGAATCGCCTCAATGGCAGGGTCAATTTTCAAGGATTGCAGCGTGATCTGCTCATCCACCTGGAACTTATTGACACCGACCACCACTTCTTCGCCATTTTCCAGTTTGCGCTGGGTGGCAAAAGCAGAATCCTGGATTTCATTTTGCATATAGCCGTTTTCGATCGCTTTGAGCGCTCCGCCCATCTCGTCGATGATGCGGATGTACTCAACTGCCTTCTGCTCGACCTGATCGGTCAGGTATTCGACCAGGTAGGATCCAGCCATTGGATCAATGCTGTCTGCCACGCCCGATTCATGCGCGATGATTTGCTGGGTTCGCAGTGCCACCTGGACGGATTTTTCCGTGGGCAGCCACAGCGCCTCGTCCATGCTGTTAGTGTGCAGCGATTGGGTTCCACCCATCACTGCAGCCAGCGCCTGCAGGGTTACTCTGACCACATTGTTTTCCGGTTGTTTGGCGGTCAAAGTGGAGCCGGCAGTCTGGGTGTGGAAACGTAATTTTTGCGATTCCGGCTTTTGCGCGTGGAAACGATCTTTCATGATCCTGGCGTACAGGCGGCGCGCGGCCCGAAATTTGGCAATTTCCTCAAAGAAATTATTGTGCGCGTTGAAGAAGAAGGACAACTGGGAGGCAAACTCATCCACTTCCATGCCGACCTTCAAGGCAGCCTCAATATAGGCAATGGCATTTGCCAGGGTGAAGGCGACTTCCTGCGCGGCGGTGGAGCCGGCTTCGCGGATGTGATACCCGGAGATGCTGATCGTATTCCAATTAGGCACTTCCTTCCGGCAATATTGAAAAATGTCCGTGATCAGGCGCATGCTTGGAGTGGGTGGGAATATGTAGGTTCCCCGGGCGATATACTCCTTGAGAATATCGTTCTGGATGGTTCCCCTGAGCTTGTGAGGTTCCACTCCCTGTTTTTTTGCCACGGCTATGTAAGCAGCCAGGAGGACGGCTGCCGGCGCATTGATGGTCATGCTGGTGGAGACTTTATCCAGAGGGATTCCCCGGAACAACGTTTCCATATCTTCGATCGAAGAAATGGAAACACCCACCTTGCCCACCTCCCCCAAGGCGATCGGATCGTCAGCATCGTAGCCAATCTGGGTCGGCAGATCGAATGCCACCGAAAGGCCGGTCTGCCCCTGCCCAAGCAGGAAACGGTAACGCTTGTTAGATTCTTCCGCGTTGGAATAGCCGGCATACTGGCGCATCGTCCATAAGCGGCCGCGATACATGGTGGGCTGGACCCCGCGAACAAAGGGATAGGTCCCTGGAAATCCCAAGTCAGCAAAATTTTGCAGGTTGATGAGGTCCGGCGGAATGACCGGGGGCAATGGAATGTCCGAAGATGTGCTAAATTCAGCTTTTCTTTCCGGGTATTTTTTAATGGAAGGCTGGTAAGTATTTTCCCACCAGTTCGAAAAATTGTCTTGATCTGTCATAACTTCCCTCTGCAAAAGAATTATGGTCAAACATTCTAAGTATAATCTATTCGTCTCTTTTCGTAGAATCTGAGCCTTTCCGGGTTACAGTATCACAAGTTCATCGAGGTGATCAGTCAAAACCTTGGGTACAATTACTCAAACAGAAATTGAATTTTGGGCTCTCCCTTAATGCTTATTTCTGATTCTATAAACATTTGAAACAGTAACCAACAGCAATTCTCAATATAAAAGTGATACGTAAAAAACCTTCCCAAAAGAGACACAACAGAGCATTTTTTTAAGCACAAAATGCACTTTTCATCCAAAAATTGTGCTAGCGATGCAGTTATTTGTCGTTTTTTCATATAAACAAGAGTACGAAGCCACTAAAAAGGAGTGTTTTGACCTATAGAAGCGGCCTTGACCTATAGGAGCGGTCTTCCCCTTGACTAATCGAACAACTGTGCTATATTTTACATAACCTATACATTCACCACAAAACCGCGGAGTTGCCCATGTCCCCCAAAAAAGTAAATCCCTCCCCCTCAGGTGCTTCTTCTGATCAAAATATGAACGATGCCAAAAAAGCTGTGCTTGACCGGGCTTTGAACGACATTATCAAGCGTTATGGCGAGGGCAGCATCATGCGCCTGGGCGAAGCTCATCAAATGCAGGTGGAATCCATTCCAACCGGTTCGCTATCCCTGGACCTGGCACTTGGAGTTGGCGGTATCCCCAAGGCGCGCATCACGGAGATCTTTGGTCCTGAATCCTCTGGAAAGACCACCATCTGCCAGCATATTGTGGCTGAATGCCAGCAGCGCGGCGGGACAGCGGCATTCATCGACATGGAGCACGCGCTTGATCCGGTCTATGCGGCCCGTTGTGGTGTCAGGGTTGATGAGTTATTGATCTCCCAACCGGATACCGGCGAACAGGCACTGGAAATCGCTGAAACGTTGGTACGTTCCGGCGCGGTTGATCTGGTCATTATTGACTCAGTTGCGGCTCTGGTTCCCCGCGCGGAAATTGAAGGCGATATGGGGGATCCAACCATGGGCGTTCAAGCACGGTTGATGTCTCAAGCTCTGCGTAAACTCTCCGGGGCAATCAATCAAACAAAGACAGCGGTCATATTTACCAACCAACTGCGTCAGAAAATTGGTGTCATGTTTGGCAGCCCGGAAACCACTACGGGTGGCATGGCACTAAAGTTTTATGCCTCGGTTCGCCTGGACGTTCGCCGTGTCCAATCGATTAAGGTGGGTGCGGAGATTGTCGGCAATCGTGTGCGTGTACGCGTCGTCAAGAATAAGGTCTCTGCTCCCTTTAAATCCGCTGAGTTTGACATCATGTATAACGAAGGCATATCCAAGTCAGGCGACATCCTCGACCTCGCCACCAGCCTGGAAGTCATCGAAAAACGTGGATCCTTCTATTCGTACAAGGACAGTCGCCTTGGTCAAGGTCGCGAGGCTTCCAAGAATTTCTTGAACCAGAATCCGGATGTAATGAAAGAAATTGAACAAACCGTCCGTTCTCTTGGTGCTGCGGAACAATTAACCGGCTCTTGGGAAGGTGAAACGGAAGAATCGGCAGAAAATACGGAATATTAACCCCAATTATCTGAGATCTCCGCAACTATTTACAATCTTTTTGGTTTATTATTATGTGTGTAATACAATTCAATTAATAAGTTTACCGGTCGATCATAGGAGGTTTTGATGAATATTTTAGCAACACTTATCGTTGGTGCAATTGCAGGGTTACTTGCTGATTATATTGTCAAGGGTATAAATGTAAGTTTCATCGTCAAGGTTATTGTCGGGGTCCTTGGTGGACTACTCGGGGGTTGGATATTCAGTTTGTTTGGTGTAACCACCAATAGCTTATTGCTTAACATACTTTCTGCTCTTGTAGGTGCAATCATTCTGCTGATAGTCCTGCGGGCGATCAGGCACAATTAAACAAGAAAAAAGTTCCACCATCCGGTGGAACTTTTTTATCAATTCCCTTAAAGGTCTATGTACCTTCCTCCCAGGAGTTAAGGTACTTGACCTGTTCTTCAGTCAGTTTATCCAGATAGACTTTCATTGATGCCAGTTTGAGACGGGCTATTTCCCTGTCGATTTCTTCAGGCACGCCATACACTTTTTTATCCAGAGTATCCGCGTGCTTGAGCATATATTCCGCGCTCAAGGCTTGGTTGGCAAAGGACATGTCCATGACCGATGCCGGATGACCTTCTGCCGCAGCCAGGTTGATCAGCCTGCCCTCTCCAAGAATGTGAATGACCCGGCCATCCTTCAGTTCATAAGCCTCAACAAACGGCCGCACCAGACGCTTGGAAACAGACATCGCCTCCAGCGCAGGAATGTTGATCTCAACATTGAAGTGACCAGAGTTTGCGACCAGAGCGCCATCTTTCATCACCTCAAAATGCTTTCGATCGATGATGTTGATATCGCCAGTCAGGGTGACGAAAATATCGCCCTGTGATGCTGCTTCCATCATTGGCATCACTCTAAAGCCATCCATGACCGCTTCAAGGGCTACCATGGGATCGACCTCTGTAACGATGACATTAGCGCCCATACCGCGCGCGCGATTTGCCAGACCGCGTCCACACCAGCCATAGCCTGCCACCACAAAGGTTTTCCCAGCGATAAGGACATTGGTGGCGCGGATGATGCCGTCCAGGGTGGATTGACCAGTACCGTATCGGTTATCAAAAAAGTGCTTGGTCATGGCATCATTGACGGCAATAATAGGGAATAGCAAAGCTCCATCGGCTGCCATCGCACGCAGCCGGATTACGCCAGTGGTGGTTTCTTCAGTACCGCCAATAATGTTTGGGAGCAAGTCCCGCCGTTCCTTATGCAAGGTAGAGACCAGGTCCGCGCCATCATCCATGGTGATGTGCGGTTTGTGATCCAGAGCAGCCCGCAGGTGTTGGTAATAGGTTTTATCATCCTCACCCTTGATGGCAAACACCGGGATTTCATATTGCGAGACCAAGGCAGCCGCCACATCATCCTGGGTTGAGAGCGGGTTGGATGCAGTGAGGACTATGTCCGCGCCGCCAGCCTGCAGCGTCCGCATCAGGTTGGCTGTCTCAGTGGTAACATGCAGACAGGCAGACATACGGATGCCCTCGAAAGGACGTTCTTTGCGGAACCGCTCTTCGATTGAACCCAGGACGGGCATTTCCCGTGAAGCCCAATCCATGCGGCGCCGTCCGCCTTCAGCTTGTGAAATGTCTTTAATGTGGTAATTATCCATGAAAATTCTCCATTTTAATTGACTGCTAATTCAAAATGTCCGATTGACCTTGATCGTCAAAGTATTGTCTAAAATAGTGCTTAAATTCGTCCAGGGTGAACTTGTGGTTTTGGGGTCCGTTTTTGGCAATGCACAATGCCGCTGCCGTTGTTCCCATTTCGCCGCAAAGTTTTAGATTTCTTCCCTGCAGGTAAGCATGCAAAAAGCCGGCTCTAAAGGCATCTCCGACACCCGTTGGATCCACCACTGGCGCCTCTGCAATGATGGGAACATAAATGTCTTCTGAATGTGAGTGGATCCTGGCGCCATCCTTACCCAAGGTGATCACCGCGAACTCAGGGCTGTTCAAAATATCATCCTCCGAGAGTCCAGTGTGTTTTTGAAGGAGTTGGAATTCATACTCATTAACGAACAATCCATAAGCCGTTGTGATCCCGCGCTTCAGAATGCCTGACTCCATGCGGATAATTTGCTGGCCGGGATCGAAGATCGAGCGAAGCCCAAGTTCTACCGCTTCATCAATATAACGCCCCATCGCCCTTGGGTCAGTCGGCGAGATCATCACATAATCGCCTGGTTCACATCCCGATTCACGCAAAGAGAGATCCGCGGAATCCGCCATAGCGCCGGTATAAAAAGATGCGATTTGAGCATTTGACAGATCGGTATTGACAAAAAATGACGCGGTGAACTTGTCGGGGATGATCCTGACACCGCTGGTATCCACGCCCAGCGCTTTCAAGCGACTTCCATACTCCGAAAAGTCCTGCCCTGCGGTTGAAAACAGATAGGGTTTGCTGCCAAGCAGCGCCATGGTATAAGCGATGTTTGCACCCACCCCACCATATTGTTTGACCATATCATCGACTAAGAAGGAAAGACTTATCTTATCCAGATGTTCCGGCAAAATATGGTCCTTGAAGTAACCAGGAAAGCGCATCAAGTAGTCAAAAGCAATGGATCCAGTCAAAATGATTTTCATTAGGAACTCCCAAATTGTCGCAATACCGCCAGGTTTCGGAAGAAGGGTGGATACAATACGCCTCTCTCAGTGATGAGCCCCGAGAGCAGACGATGTGGCGTCACGTCAAATGCGTAGTTTCGTGCCGCCGCGCCCTCCGGCGCGACTTTTACGCCACCTATTTCCAGGGATAGGACTTCCTCCTGATCTCTTTCTTCGATCTGGACGGAATCCCCATTGGGGCAGTCAAAATCAACCGTTGAGATGGGAAAAACGGAATAAGCAGGAATGCCATTATCATAGGCCGCCAATGCCAGCATGTAGGTACCAATCTTATTGATCACATCTCCATTGGTTGCCACGCGATCCGCGCCAAAAAACACTTTGTCAACCTTGCCAGAACGCATCATGAATCCAGAAGCGGAGTCAACAATGATGTCGTAGGGAATCCCATACTGGGAAAGCTCCCAGGCAGTCAGGCGGGAGCCTTGCAGTCTGGGGCGAGTTTCATCGACATAAACATGAAGGTTTTTACCCTGTTCATGAGCCATGCGAATGACCCCAAGGGCTGTTCCATAATCAACGGTTGCCAGGGCGCCGGTGTTGCAATGGTGGATGATATGATCTCCATCATGGATCAGCTCAGCGCCAAAACGGGCTATTGCCAGGTTGGTTTCCACGTCTTCATCAGCCATTTTTTGAGCTTCCGCCAATAATTCCTGGCGCAACTCTTCAGGAGAGCCAGTAAACACATCTACCAGGGATAAAATGCGCCCCACCGCCCAAGAAAGATTGACCGCGGTGGGTCTCGCGTCACGAAGCGCACCGCTGGCCTGATGCAGCTCTGCCTTCAGCACTGCAAGGTCACTGGTCGTGCTT
>JBAQMM010000167.1:0-1923 GCA_049302815.1 Anaerolineaceae bacterium
GCTGACAGCAGGTCTGCTTGCCAGCGGCGCCAACGTGGTGGACCTCGGTATCCTCACGACGCCAGCGATTGCCTTTCTCACCCGCAAGGTTGGCGCGGATGCGGGTGTGGTCATCTCCGCCTCACACAACCCCGCCCCGGAAAACGGCATCAAGTTCCTGAATGCTCAGGGTATGAAGCTGGCGGAAGACGTGGAGCTGGCAATTGAGGCCCTGCTGGCATCAGATCAGCTTGAAACTATCCCCGATGCTCCCGCGTTTGGCAGGGTGAACGATGGCGCGTTTCTCCATGAAGTTTACTTGCAGGATCTGCTCGACAGCCAACCCGGACTGGACCTTGCCGGGCTGACGGTGGTGATGGACTGTGCCAACGGAGCGGCCTACCTGGCGGCACCGGAAGCCTTTAGGCGCCTGAAGGCGGATGTGATCGCCCTGAATGTTAGCCCGAACGGAACCAATATTAACCTCGGGGCAGGCTCGGAGTATGTGCGCTCGGACCCGCACACATTAGGAGCGCTGGTACGCCAGCATCATGCCGACCTGGGCATGGCTTTTGACGGGGATGCCGACCGGGTCATCCTGCTGGACGAGCAGGGGCGCCTGGTGGATGGAGATCACATGCTGGCGATCCTCGCAGACTACCTTCGGGGTAATGGGCAGCTTTTGGGCAACACCCTGGTGACCACCAGCATGGCGAATGGCGGGCTGGCGCAGTATTCGCAGCAGCATGGCATCACCTTGGTGGAAACACCGGTCGGGGACAAGTACGTTACCGAAGAACTACTCCGCCTCACGGCACAACCGGAGGCAGGCGGCAAAATCGGTCTGGGTGGGGAACAATCCGGGCATATCATCTTGTTGGACCAGGAGCATCGCACCGGAGATGGCATCCGCACGGCTCTGTTCATGCTGCACGTGCTCGTAGAGCAGCCGGGGCAGACACTTTCCGCCCTGACCGGCAAAATTGCGAAGTACCCGCAGTTGATCGCCTCCTGCATTGTTGCCAGCAAGCCTGATCTCAAGACGATCGACCCGCTCAATCAGCTGGTTGCGCGCCTCAGGGAAGACCTGCCCGGGTTGGTGCGGATGAACCTGCGCTATTCCGGGACAGAACCCAAATTCCGGCTGATGCTGGAAACCGACACCCGCCACACCCCTTTCGAGGTGGCCCGCCTTGCCTGGTTGGTGTGCGACCTGGTGCAATCCGAAACCCATACCCCCAAAGGCGCAAGAATTGAGGTCTTGAATGTGTCTGATGGCGGCTTGATGGAAAGACCAACTGAATAAATACGCGAAGTGGAGAGAACACCATGCAATTAGAGAAAAAAGATGTAACTTTTACTGCCAGCCTGGCGACCAGATTCAACCGCTTAAACCGGGATATCCTGGCGGCTGAAAAGCCGGAAGAATGGCAGCCAGCCATTTCCGCCATGAACCAGTTTTTGGATCAGGTTGAGACCTGGATCCTCGCGAACTCCACTGCGATCACGGCGGACCTGGTCACCTCCTCGCGTGTGTTCAGCCTTCTGTTGACCCTGGCAGCCACCGGAACGCAGGGACGTTTGGAACTTTACCAGCCCAAGAATCCGGCAGAGGTCTACCGCAAACAAATAGATGACGATTACCTGCCCAATTCCGGCGAAATGCGCCGCAAAGCCCTGAACATCGCCCGGCAATACCTGACCTCACCGGCTTTTCACAGCCTAGATGAGGATATCCGCGTGGAAGTCCTGCCACTCTTGGAAAGCCTGGACGATCAAAAGGACCCGGACCGCTTCATGGCTTATCGGGTCATCCAGATTGGCAATATCTTCGAGCGGTTGTATGCCTTGCGGGTGCGCACCAGCGACCCCGTCCTGGTTGGCACCCGCACCCGCACCGGTCTGCTGCGGGAAATTTATGACCGCAAATACCTGCGCTTCGGC
>JBAQMM010000168.1:0-13544 GCA_049302815.1 Anaerolineaceae bacterium
GTCCTGCCCGCCGCACTGCGGGCAGAGCGCGCCGCCCAATTTAGGGGAGAAATATTGATCCACCGGCTCAATTTTCTTGTGGCAGGCCGCGCATTGCGTTAGTTCCGGTCTGTACCCTAAGAGATCCAACAGATGAACCTCGTAATAATGCGCTACTGTGGTCGGGAAGGGACTGGTGTCCAGTCGTTCCAGGGTTTCCACAAGCAAATTGTAAAGCTGCCGGTTTTCGCCTTCCTCATAGGTGAATCGGTCCAACAATTCGATCACATAGGCAGCGTAACCGGTCAATTTCAAATCTGCCCGGATGCCCGGAAAGGTGCGCATGGCTTCCGCTTGGGTGATCACTGCCATGTTACGCCCCTTTGCCAGGAACAACGCCACCTGAGTAAAGGGTTCCAGGTGGCCGGCTTTACGGGAATGAATTTTGCGCACCCCCTTTGCCATCGCCTGGATCTTGCCGCGCTCCAGCGTGAACAGGGTCAGTATCCGATCCGCTTCACCATATTCCAGGTGCCGCAGGACCACAGCCTGGGAGCGAAAGGTGCGGGTCTCTTTGGGGGGCATTGGGTTCCAATCACCAGCCTGAATCTGCCCGCTGGTCTAACTCAATCTCGCAGGTTTTCAGGTCCGAACGACCTGGGTAAAAGTACGTCCAGGCTGGTCTCTTCCAGAAGATTTCCAGCCTCATCGGCAATCAGAATAATCAGGTCTCTGCTGCCAAACTCCCGCATCACCTGCCGGCAGCCTCCGCAAGGCGACCCGCCGTTCCGGGTCACCACAGCAATTGCCTGAAGCTTCCGGTGCCCTTCCGAGACAGCCTTAAATATCGCCACGCGTTCTGCGCACAAAGACGAAGGATAGGCGGCATTTTCAACATTGCTGCCGGTAAAAATAAGGCCGTCCTCCGTCAAAACCGCCGCTCCCACCCGGTATTTGGAATAGGGAGCGTATGCCAGCTTTTGCGCTTCCTGCGCTTTTTGGATCAGAACCTGCTTACTCGCGGGAGTTAGCATTATTTTCCTCAGTTTCCTCGGGGTGGTCGCCGGCCGTCAGAAGGCGTGCCCGCACCTTCAAAATCCGGCGGGCTACCACCTCCTCCACGATGAATTCCACACCATCGTCCAGCACGGCTTCGCCCGGTTGCGGCACGTGCCCCAACTCACCGTAAATGAAACCGCCCAGGGTGTCCGCGTGCTCCTTGGAAAGATGCAAACCAGTGGTCTCGTTGACCTCATCAATGCTGGCCCTTCCTAAAAAGATATATTCATCCGGTCCCACCTGTTCAACCAGTTGTTCTTCTCCCTGGTCGTATTCATCCCGGATCTCCCCAACGATTTCCTCAACAATGTCCTCCAGAGTGACTACCCCGGCCACACCACCGTATTCGTCCACTACCAGCACCATGTGAACCCCCCGCGATTGCATTTCGGTCAGTAGTTCATCCACCTTCTTGGCTTCCGGAACAAAATAAGCCGAACGCAAAAGCCCGCGCTGCGAGGCGATGGTATCATTTCCATCCACCACGCTGAGCAGATCCTTGGCGTACAAAAGTCCGACCACATTGTCGATCGTGTCATCATACACCGGCACGCGCGAATGACCGGCCTTGATGAATTCCTGGCGCGCCTCACTGATGGTGGTATTGATATCCAGCGCCAGCAAATCCATGCGTGGAACCATCACCTCCTTCGCCAGAGTATCCCCAAAGTGAAAAATCGAGTAGATCATTTCCCGTTCGCCCTTTTCCAGGTTGCTTTCAGGCTGCCCCACTTCGACCCAGTCGCGCAGTGCCTCATCAGTGACCGAGAGCGTTACTTTTTCCGCGTGTTCACCCAGCAGGCTCATCATCAATTTGGAGGCGGGCAAAAACAGGAAGCCGATCACACCGGCCAAACCGGTCAGCCGCACGGTGGATTTTTCTGGTGTATCCAGGATCTTTCGCTCTATAATATATTCAAACACACTTAAAACCAGCATTACGCCGATCAAAATCAAAAGGATTGCCCACAGCTTCCTTACTCCAAACACCTTATCCGACAGCAAGACTGTGCTCCCGGCCACCAAAAAATGAGTCAACGCCAGACTCAGGCGTAGAGCCGTCCGCAGCCCTGATTTTTCCAGGAGCGCGATTGTCCGATCCACCCTCTCCTGGTCTTTTTCGCGCAGGCTAAACAAATATGGCAGGCGTACATGGGTAAAAGCTGCTTTGGTGGCAGAGTTGATCAAGTCCAGAATCACAGCTCCAGCCAGAGCTACCCATAACCAGGTTATTTCAGTCACATTTCTCCCTTCGTTTCATCTCCCTGGCGGGCACCCCCACTACCAAGGCATCATCCGGCACGTCATGCGTGACGACCGAGCCGGCCCCCGTTCTGGCATTTTTCCCGATTTTCAGCGGCGCCACCAGCATGGTATCGCTGCCTATAAAGGTATTTTCACCGATTTCGGTGGGGTTCTTTTTCTCCCCATCAAAATTGCAGGTAATGGTTCCGGCTCCGATGTTGACGTTTGCCCCGATATGCGCGTCGCCAATATAAGAAAAATGCCCCATCTTCACGCCCTCATCCAGCCGCGATTGCTTTACCTCGCCAAAATTACCCATATGGACGCCATCCGCCAGGACTGCGCCCTTGCGCAAATGACAGTATGGACCGATGCTGACATGGCTGCCAACCACGGCACATTCCGCGACTGAGTCCTGGATGAGCGTTTCATTTCCCACCAGGGTATCCACCAGGGTGGTATTGGGACCAAGCATGCAGTCATTCCCAATTTTCGTGTTTCCACGCAGGTGGGTATTTGGGTAAATGCTGGTATCCTGCCCGATCAGAACATCCGGCTCAATGGTGGTCGTAGCCGGATCAAGCAGGGTTACTCCGGCACGCATCCAGCCGGCATTGATGCGCCGGCGCAGGGCAGCCTCGGCATCCGCCAGGTCTGCCCGGTCATTGATTCCCAGTCCCTCCTGAGGGTCTGACAACACCAGCGATTCCACTGGCCTGCCCTCTTTAACCGCCAGCGCTACCAGGTCGGTTAGATAATATTCTCCTTTGGGAGAGACCTTGACGCGCGGAAGCCTTGACCACAACCAACTCGCGTTGAAGCAATATGCCGCGATATTGTATTCTCGTACTGCCAGTTGTTCAGGCGTGCCAACCGCCTCTTCCACAATTGCCTCAACCCTGCCGTTTGCTCCGCGGATCACCCGGCCAAAGCCGTGCGGCACGTCCCCCACCACGCTGGTCATGGTCAATACCCCGCCTGTTTTCAGGTGAAGTTCCATCAACGCTCTCAGTGTCTCCTCCTGCAGCAACGGCATATCGCCGCAGGTTACCAATACCAGATCCGTCTTGCCTTTCAGCAGGCTCTGGGCGCTTTGTACCGCGTGCGCGGTGCCCAGCTGCCTCTCTTGCAGGGCAAACTGCACAGCGCCGGAAGTGGCGTCTGTGATGACCTTCTGCACATCTTCTGCTCCATGACCAATCACCACAACGGTCGGCAGGTCAGACAGATTTGAGACCGCTTTCAAGGCATGTAGGATGATCGGCTTGCCAACCAGAGAATGCAATACTTTGGGCAGCCTGGAATGCATGCGCGTGCCCTGCCCGGCAGCGAGAAGGATGGATGCGGTTGTCATAAAATTCTCCAGGAAAATAACCGACGGGCAGGGTAAACCATCACGCTGCTCGTCGGAAAAGATAAATGATATGGGTCTGATTCAGTGTTCACAATTTACTTCAGGCCGGGGCACCAGGATTCGAACCTGGATCCACGGATTCAAAGTCCGGTGTGCTGCCGTTGCACCATGCCCCAGAATAGTGCCCATTTTAACATAGATTCTTGTAGTCGCAAAGATCGTTCCAATGATCGTTTCAGTAAATTATATACCACAATTCCCAGGTCTAATTAATTTCCCAAAGGGAAAGGTCAGTAAACAGGAAACACTGCTTCAGCACATCGGGAAATTTTCCCAAAACAAATCAGAGCCCCCCCTTTACGGGTGGTTTTCTGTCTCCCTCGCTTCACGACCTTGATTGGTTTAAACCATAATAAAAACTTGAACCTGTTCACTATGGAACTGTTCAAGTCAATCCTAACGGAACCAGACTTTGGTACAAAACAGGATGAACAGCACCCAGACAGCAGAAAACATCAGCACAACCGTCAGCCCTGCAAGCACCGCGGAAAAGGTGAACCGACGAGCCTCAGACTTTGTCATCTGCTCCCCTTGCGCTACAGAAGCTACGGGCGTTGCGGGTTTCTCGTGATGGAGGCGTTTATCATGCCCTGGCATGCCGTCCACGTCCATATCACAGATAACCCTGCCGTCATCATCGTCATATTGCTTTGGCTTACGTGTCATTGGCATAAAACCTGTCTTAATACAAATGGCATACCACCGTGTGCCCAGGCTCCATCTCCTTGGATACCGGGACGACCGTTTTGCAAATCTCCATGCATTCCCTGCAACGTGTGTGGAACTTGCAGCCAGCCGGCGGATTGGCAGGCGAAGGGATACTGCCCTCGAGTATGATGCGGTTCAATTTGACCGCAGGATCAGGGACAGGGGCTGCGCTAAGGAGTGCCTGTGTGTATGGGTGCAGCGGGTTATTGAATATCGCCGCCTTGCTCGCGTACTCCACCAAATCTCCCAGATACATGACGCCTACATTGTCGGAAATATGCTTCACCACCGAGAGATCGTGCGAGATGAAAAGATATGCCAGTTTTAACTCCTTCTGCAAATCTATAAGGAGGTTGATGATTTGCGCCTGTATCGACACGTCCAATGCAGACACCGGTTCGTCGCACACAACAAACTCAGGATTGAGCGCAAGCGCTCGTGCAATACAAATGCGCTGACGCTGCCCGCCTGAAAATTCATGCGGATAGCGATCCTTATGGTACGGCTGCAACCCACAGGATTTCATGATGCTGTCAATGTAATCGTCGTACTCATTGCTTGGGACGATGTTGTGCTCTTTGACCGCCTCGCCGATGATCTCGCTGACCGGAAGCCGTGGTGAAAGGCTTGAATAGGGATCTTGAAATATCAGCTGCATCTTGGGTCGCATCGCGCGCAATTCTTTACGACTAATCGAAAAGATGTCCACCCCGTTAAACAGTACATCACCGCTGGTCTTCTGATTTAAGCGTAAAATTGTTTTCCCGACTGTCGTCTTGCCACAACCGGACTCACCAACAAGACCCATCGTCTTGCCACGCTCGATTTCAAAGCTGACGCCATCAACGGCCTTGACGTATCCAACAACGCTCTGCATCAGACCCGACCTGATCGGAAAATATTGCTTGAGATTCCTTACCTCGAGCACATTGTGATGGTCTTCTTGTACAAGAGTGCCTGTTTCGTAAAGTTTTTCTTCCATACTTAAGCCTTTGCTTGCACATCGGTGTAGCCATAGCAAGCCACCATATGCGTTTCTGTAATATACACTTCCTGGGGATAGGTGTCAACGCATTTTTCCGTGCGCCGCTCACAGCGATCCCTAAAATAACAATAGTTCGGCATATTGATCGGGTTTGGCACACTCCCGGGAATGCTGTAGAGCCGCTCAATGGAGCGGTTGATGACTGGCTTGGAGGCCATAAGACCCATGGTGTACGGATGCCGCGGATCGTGGAACACCTCTAGTGCTGTGCCTTTTTCAATAATACGACCTGCATACATGATTACCACATAATCCGCCATCTCCGCAATGACACCTAAATCGTGCGTGATAAGCATGATGCTCGAATTAATCTTTTCTTTGAGGTTTCTGAGCAGGTCAAGTATCTGCGCCTGTATCGTAACGTCAAGCGCTGTGGTCGGCTCATCTGCGATGATGAGTCTGGGATTGCAGGCAAGTGCTATGGCAATCATGATGCGCTGCCGCATACCGCCCGAAAGTTCGTGCGGATACATTTTGTAGACGCCAGTGTTGTTGGCAATGCCCACGAGATCGATCATCTTGAGCGTGAACTCCTTCACCTGCTCGTCCGTCATTTCTGGGTTATGGAGCTGAACCACCTCGTCGATCTGCTCACCCGCACGAAATACCGGGTTGAGGCTCGTCATGGGTTCCTGGAAAATCATTGACACTTTAGCGCCGCGAATCGTCTCCATGACTTCTACAGGGGTTTTGGCAATATCATAGACCTTCTCACCCGTATCGAAGCGAATAGCGCCCTCAACAATCTGCCCCTGCGGCCGTTGCACAAGCTGCATCAGTGATAAGGCCGTGACGGACTTGCCACAGCCAGACTCACCAACCACACCAACGGTTTTACCCTTGGGTATCTCGAAAGATACCCCGTCAACAGCCTTGACCGTGCCAATGTCTGTGAAGAAATATGTGTGCAGATTGTCAAACTCCACCACGTTTGCCGGATCCTTCATCGTGGTCAGATATTCACTTTCGGGAACGTTCTTCCGCTTGCGCTGCCGTTCTATCTCGTCGGTGATCCGGCGGTTTTCACGCGTAATCTTGGCAGATTCACGAGCGGAGATATGGTCATTCTCCTTGGGCTTGGTTTTTACATTGATCCTATCCATAAGGGTTCTCTTTTCTTCACCCATCGTAAACACCTACCTTTTCATTTTCGGGTCGTATGCATCCCGAAGTCCATCCCCGACGAAGTTGAAACCGAGCACCGTAAAGAGGATCAAAGAGCCCGCTGGTATCCACATAAACCAGTAATTAGTCATGACGAACGCGTCCGAGGCCACATTGATGATGCTTCCCCAAGAAGCCAGTGGGTATTTAACCCCAAGTCCCAAGAAGCCCAGCGTCGCTTCCAATATGATAACCTCGCCAAGTCCAGAAGTCGCTTGAACTATCAACAGTGGCACGACATTCGGAATGAGATGCCTGAAAATTTTGCGGCTTGTGCGAATTCCGGTCGCTTCCGTTGCGACCATGAAATCCTGCTCTCGGAGAGAGAGGATTTGGCCTCGGACAACGCGGGCGATGCCCGTCCAGTTGAGCAAGCCCAATACAAGCATCAAAAGGAAAATACGCGCCCTTGGCGGAACTTCCAGGGTGTCCATGACAGAGCCGAATATGATGACCATTGGATAGAACGGAATGCTGTTGAACAGATCGACAATGCGCATCAGCATTGTGTCCACCCAACCGCCAAAGTAGCCGGAAATGCCACCGATAATGACGCCAATGACAACTTCAATAATTATGACCACAAAACCTACAAGGAGCGATACCTGCCCACCGTACATGAGCCGTGTCATTACGTCCATGCCGTTGTTGTCGAGCCCGAGAGGGTGCTCACGGGAGGGAGCCTCGTATGTGCGGAGTAACTGCGTGGGGGTCTCCTTCTTTATATTGTAGGTTTTGTTGACACGTACGATACTATACGTGATTTCTTCTTCGTCGTCTTCTACGTAAGAAAACTTTGTTTCTTGAGTATTAATCGCCTCTCGAACCGCCACCTTATAATCGACCGACAAAAATATCGACTGGTCAAGGGAATTGACGATGATGTCCGACACCTCGGCATATTCCGCACCTGTACCGTCGAAGATGGTGGATTGGCCTTCTCCATAGCGAATGGTATACACCTGCTCACCCACCGAAAAGGCTTTTTTGTTCTGTGCAAGCGCGCGACTGCTGGCAAGCTTAAATTCGTAGGAGTCAATGTTTTCGGCATCCGATTCTGTGTACGCGTCGTAAACATTCAACGTGGCAAGGGCAACATCATGCTCGGTTGAAATCTGGGTAGCCTTACCTTTTTGTATAATGCGATAGGAAACGCCCCCCAACTCAAACGCACTTAAATTATTGTTTACGGCGGATTGATATGCCGTGATGAGTTCATCAGGCACAGCCCCACCAACAAGAGGTTTGAAAATCCCCACCAGCACTTCGGCAACGGGGTCGAGCTGCAAGATACGATAAAAATTCTCGCCCTCGGTAACATAGTAGTAGATGTTATCGTCGTAGCTGAATGTCTCACTATCCTTGCCGAGCGCCAACAAAAATTGCGCGCGCTCAGCGCTGCCAAAGCTCTCTTCCGCCGCAACCGTATAGCGCAGCTCATCGTTATAGATCGCCCCCGCATAATCCTTGGGCATGCTGCCCAGACCACTGAACACCTGTGTCTGCCCGTAGGGAGAAATTAATGGGCCAATGAAGGAAAACAGGAACATAAACACAAGGATGCAAAGACCAACGACCGCCAGTTTGTTGCGAATGAAGCGCTTGAACACGAGCATGCCTGGAGAGAGTACCTTGACTCGCCTTGCGTCATCAAGATGCATTTCTTCTTTAGTGTCGTCAATGCGGTCAACTTCCGGTTCGATATTGGGATTCGGTTCGTTATTATCTAACATGGGCCACCACCATCAGTTCACTCTGACACGCGGGTCTACCACTGCGTACATAATGTCCGCAATGATGAGACTGAGTTGCGTCAGAATGATGAGAAATGTTGTATAGAACATGGCAAACGGTATGTCGCCGCGGATCATTGCCTGATAGGAGATGTAGCCAATGCCCGGTATCTGGTAAAGCGTCTCGGTAATAAGTGACCCGCCAAACATTGCAGGCAACAGATAGCTCATATAAGAAACAAGCGGAATCAAAGTGTTCCGAAAGGCGTGCTTATTAATGACGACCTTTTCAGGAAGCCCCTTGGCGCGTGCAGTGCGGATATAATCGGAACTGAGCACCTCTAGCATATTGGTTCTCGTATAGCGCATAAGTCCGCCAATCGAGAGCATCATGAGTGTAACAATTGGCAGGACCATGTGATACCCAACGTCCACGACCTGTTGAAACGGAGTCATTGAATTGTAAAATCTGCCGGTCAACCCATAGAGGTCAAACCAGCCGAGCTTGATAGAAAAAACGTATTTTAAAAGGGTCGCAAGAAAAAAGGTTGGTAACGATATACCCATCAAGGCGAACACCGAGATGGCATAATCCGTTTTGCTGTATTGTTTTCTTGCAGCTTGAATGCCCAAAGGAATGGCGATAACAATTTCCACGATGAACGTTATGATGTTAATGACCACGGAATACCAGATTACCTGATTGAATTTTTCGGTAACAGGAATGCCATAATGCCAAGATTCACCGAAATTTCCCTTCAGAGCGTTTCCGACCCAGCCGAAAAAACCAGGAATAATACCAATGTCAAGGTGATAGACGAGATTTAACTGATCCAGCCACTCCTGGTAAGTCTTGGTGCTCATGGGGTTACTGGCACGTTCTCTTGCGATCGTTTCGACATAGGAGGAAGGCAGCGAGCGGATGACGGTATAAACCACCATCGCCCCAAAGAACGTGATTATTATGCCGAGTAGGACTCTCCTTAAGATAAAATTTCGCATGGTAATCCTTCCCTCTACCCAACCAATAATTATGCTAAAAAAAGCCGGTATCGAACATGTTAATTTGTGAGCCCACCCAAAGGTGGGCTCACAAATACTTAATGTATCGTAATACTACTGACGAACTATGGGACCATCTCGATTAGTTCGATGTCATTTCTCCAACCCCAGAAGGTTGTGATGTCAGGCGTGATGCTATCGATATTCATACGCTCAGTACTGAAGATGATGCAGTTCTGACGCTGATAGGTCGGAATCTCAACAGCCCAGTCAATGATGATGTCAAGAGCCTGTTTGTAAATGGCCTTGCGATAGTTCTGGTCAGAGCTCTTTCTGGCATCAACAATAAGCTGATCCAGTTCGTCATCGCGGATGTGGTAATGGTTCGACTCGGAACCGCCTTCACCAACAACACTGGAACTGTGATAGACCTGATACATGTCGGGGTCAATCGTTGCACCCCAGGCAGCGGTCCACAGATTCTGCGTACCGGCATCCAGTGAATCCCACAGGATGTTGTCGTCTGTGGGGTCATTGATCTTGAGTTCCATACCGATCTTGGCTAAGGAAGCCTGCGCACCGGTCAGGATGGCAAACGCAGGGTGATCGCCAGTGCCGCCACCGGGAATGATGACTTCATAGCTCATCAACGCACCTTCAGGGGCGGCGGTGACTTTGCCATTCTCTACAGTGTAACCCGCTGCTTCAAAGAAGCCCAGTGCCGCTGTTTCAGCAGCAGCGTACTTATCTTCTTGGGTCATTTCCGCCGTATAGATAGGATTGCCGTCGACATCAGTAGAGAACGCGATCTCGTAATCCTCATCGGTCGGCTGTGGTGCTGCCCAGGAGGTATTGGAGATTGGATAGTTGATGACAGATGCGGCTTCGCCGTAGTAGCTGTCAATGGCTACATCGCGATAGACAGCCAAAACTGTCGCCAGACCCCTGCGCAAGTTCTTGGAAGCTTCGGAGCCGGGTTCGCCGCCAACGTTGACGGTGTCAGCATTGATGCCTGCATAGCCGTAACCAAGGTTATCAACTTTGCTCGTGGTGATGATGTCACCCGTGATTTCGCCATTGGAGTTATAAGAGGCAACCTCTTCAAAGCGCGAACGGGAACCAGTCAACTCGCCCATATCGGCAGTTCCTGTCTGGACCGCGGATGCGACCTCGGCGGAAACGGTTTCCTTGAACTGAATCTCATTAATCTTCGGGCAGCCTCTGTAATAATATTCATTAGCCTCGAAGTATACGATCTTGTTGTCGTATTTGACAAACTTGTATGGACCAGCGCCCATGGGCGTGGCGGTCAGGCTTTCCTGCTTGGAAAGGTCACCAAAATCAAAACCAAATTTGTTGTTTTCGTAGTCATATTTTGCCACATCACCGTAGTAATGCAGAGGCGTGACATAAATGCCAAGTATGTTGTATACGGCAGGGGCAGAGAAACCGTTCGTAGTAACTTCGACAGTGTAGTCGTCAACCTTGACGATGCCTGAGATGTTCGGAACGCCCTGACCTCCCATGCCTTCGTCCAACGGACCCCAATAGCCAATAAAGGCGGAGTTCACGTTGCCCAACACGTCGGTTTCAGTGGCGGACTCGACTGATGCATATGCGACCGGGTCGCCTTCGTATTTGGCGTAGGTCTCGTTATAGTAGTCTTCAATAGTGGGGAAGGTCGTGGTCAAATCAAAGGTTTTTCCGGACGGTGCAGCCACTAACTGACCATCTTTCATCTCACCAAAGCCCCACATTGCCATACCAAAGGCAACCTGAAGGCCTTCATTTGCGGAAATGTCGGCAGGTTCCAACCCCATGACATCCTTTGCATAATTATCAAGATAATTAGCCATGACGTAATCAACGATGCCCTGAACGTCAGCGGTCCATTCTGTCTTGAGTCTGGTCCAGAAGTCTTCCTGTTGTTCTTGCGTCCAGGCATCTTCCGCTGTCCAAACATGATCGACGCCGGCGGCATAGATCGCTTTAGATAGCGCGCTGTACTTGTCATACACATCGCTGGTGGTCTGTGTCTGATAATCTTTCAGACCAACAATATCATAAGATGACAGGGTCGTCGAACCGACATAAGACGGATCGAGGTACGTGTAATAGGTAAAGATGAGATCATCGGCGGTAACAGGTTCCCCATCAGAGAATTTCATGCCGACACGAAGCTTTGCGGTATATTTAGTGGTATCCGAAGCTTCATCATAGTCCACACTGGTATCAGCAGGTCCCTTGTAGAGATAGTCTGTGCCGTTATAGTTAACGGTTTCGCCTTCAATCGCATTGAAAATGATGCCGCCGGCACGGTCGGTGGTTAACAATATAATTTGGGTCATTTCCGCAACATCATTATCGTATGCGGTGTCCCCAAAGTACGGGCTGAATTTCTGCGAGAAAGCATTGTACGCAACAACGAGCGGGGTTTCGATCGTCGGCGCGGTGGGCAAATTCTCACCATAGGGTTGGTCCTCATAGACCACTTCCGTCACCTCTGGGGTCGCTTCCGTTGCCGTGGGTTCCTCGGTTGCAGTTTCCTCGGTTATGGCTTCTGTAGGCGGTTCGGTGGCGGTTTCCGCCGGCGTTTCGTCCGCACAAGCGGCTAGTGTGCCAACAAGCATAAAGCACACGATCAAAATGGAAAGGAACTTTTTGAATTTATTCATTATATATTCTCCTATTCTCCTATTCTCCTAAAGTAAATTATTGAAATTATAATAGAAAAGTCAGGTTTCCGTCAATACCAATAAACGATTCATATTTAATTGTTTGAACAACAATCCGAATTTAATGGGTTAAAGATTCGAAAGGAATTGACGCATCCTGCCCTGGTTGTTGATCGCTGCAGGTCTGTACATGGATACGTTTCCGCAAACGAATGATGAAATAGACCGCAGCAGCCGCAAGCGCTTCGAGTGCAAGGTAGCGGTATTCCAGCACAAATTCGTTCCCATCAGCAGAAAACAACAAGAAGGCAATTTCGCCCAGCACCCCCACACCGAGAAAGATCAGCAACACGGTGCTTGCAGTCTTCATGCGATCAAACGAAAGTCCAATCTCTTCGCGGCGAAACTTACGCTTCTCTTTAGGCAGGCGCAAAATGCCCTCAGCCAGATAGGTTAATGGAAAGAACGAGAACACATATGGGAGCGCAACGTAAAACTGATACATGCCCCGGTTTCCCACGAATCCGCCGCCAACATGCAATAACACAATCACAGCAAGCAACTGGAGGCAGTTTCTTTTGAATTTGACAATACCTTCCTCCTCGAGCGAGAGTTCGAAATAGTCTCCGCGATACACTGCCGTCTTTTTTTCGCGGCCTTTTTCATCTGTTGTGACGACCGTTTCATAGTCGTCCGCATATCTTTTTCTTGCCATGGTCTCTATCTTATCACAAATAGCTTTACGTACTTATTCCCTATTCGATATTTCTCGCCCTGCAGGGTGTCGGTTTGTCAAACATGGCAGACAGTCGGATGTAAGAATTGAACAGGGGATTAGAACTTCAAAGGTCACATTGGAATATTGTGGACCGCCGTTAGTGTCTTTTCAGTTGGGTCTTGAAAGCATTAATTGAAAAGAACTTTAAATGGTAATAAAGTTGTTTTGATTTTTCTCCACAGCTCCTTTCTACTTTGGCAGCATGTCGTGGGGTATAGTGCTATTCTTTTTTCCTTCACTGTCCAATATGCAGCCTAAACCTACAGCCCAAGTTTAGAATGAGGTGTTTTTTTATACTTTGTTAATTCTTGGAGCCGGTTTTCGTTAATATTTTATGCTCTCTTCCCGCAGGATCATGTTGGTGTGATGTGCATCAATACACCAATTCTCAATATGGAAAAGCTCTTTGGGAATTCTGGCAAGCAGTGCCTCAACATGCCTTTCTGGTGTGCACAAAACCAGCGCACACCCTATGAGAATCAAAATGTATTGGGTGTGTCACTTGATTTACGAAAATTACTTTGGATGGATTTTGACAAATTCATATTGAGAATTGCTGGTATCAATAAGCCTGCCTGTCCAAATACCAGTTAACCTTTAGTTCCCAGTGGCGCCAATAGCCTCAAGTTGATCCCAACTGACCGCAGCGGACAGGCCAATATCTGCGCGGCTGACCCAGATTTTGATATGCGGCAGGAGCGGTATCGCAGGCAGGCTGCCTTTCAGCCCCACCCATGTGCCC